>JAPLEI010000062.1 GCA_026391195.1 Bacteroidota bacterium
CCTTACTGCTGCCTCCCGTAGGAGTCGGGCCCGTGTCTCAGTGCCCGTGTGGCTGATCATGCTCTCACATCAGCTACTGATCGTAGACTTGGTGGGCCGTTACCCCGCCAACTATCTAATCAGCCGCACACCCATCAACAAGCGCCGAAGCTATAATAACAATGTGATGCCACATCGTTATGTTACGGGGTATTAATCCAAATTTCTCTGGGCTATTCCCCACTTGTAGGAAGGTTGTGTACGTGTTCCGCACCCGTTTGCCGGTCGCCGCCCAGTATTGCTACCTGCGCTGCCCCTCGACTTGCATGTATTAAGCCTGCCGCTAGCGTTCATCCTGAGCCAGGATCAAACTCTCCATTGTAAATGTTGTTTGATCTGACTTAATCTCAATTAATCGAAATTAACGTCGGATATGTGTGTATTTTTTGATTGCTGCAAACCTTACCATAAAACTTAAAGTTTTATGCTGCTGTTGCTTCCAAACTTTCAAAGAACTTTCGGCTTTTCTAAGCCTCCCCATTTATTGGGGCTGCAAAGGTAAGCACCTTTATTTTAGTAACCAAAATTATTTGAACAAAACTCAAATAAAATCAGCATAAAAAAAGTTAAAGAACATTCCCCCTTTTTAAAGGCGGGCGGCAAAGATACAACTCTTTACCTAATCACCTAATTTATTTTCCCTTTTTCTCCTCTCCTTTCTCTCCCTTCTTTTCCTGATTGTTAAGAACTATCCAACCTATTTCAACAGGCGGGCGGCAAAGATACATCCGATTAACTCCCTACCCAAATATTTCTACTAAAAACATCCACCCCTTCTTCCCCCATCTATCTGAAAACCAATGCAGATAAGCCTTCCCACCTACTACCCCTCCACAATATTTTTTTGCGCATCCCTCTCTAACCCCCGCCAATCTCCCCACTCCACCGGATACAACACCCTTTCTAATACCAATCCCTCCGCAGGCGCCAACCACTGTACCCCATTCCCAACCGCTTCTTCTATCATTCTCCCCCACTCCTCCTCCGTTAACTGCCCCCGCCCTACTCGCACCATTCCCCCTACCAACGCTCGCACCATACCCCTCAAAAAACGATTGCCCCGAACCCGATACCGCCAACATTCATCCCCCATCTCCCAAACCGATACCTCAATATCACACAAATACGTTTTTACCTGTGCCCCCCGCTTACAAAATGCCCTGAAATCATGCAAACCCTTCACCCTTTCTGCCGCTGCCCTTAATCGCTCCCCATCCAAAGGATACGGACAACGCCATCCCCACCCCACCTGAAACGGATCCTTCCGCTGATAAATCGTATACACATATTCCCGCCCAATCGCATCAAACCGGCAATGTGCCCCCTCCGGCATCGCATAAATCCCCCTTACCGCAATTCCTTCCGGTAAAAGCGCATTCAAATGATACGCCCAATCTCCCTGTATTCCTCCCTCCCAATCGAAATGAAAAAAATTCTGCCGGGCATGCACCCCCCCATCCGTTCGCGATGAACCTGTTAACACCACCCGCTTTCGGATATATATCTCTATCGCCCGCTCTAACAGTCCCTGCACCGTACTGGCATTCTCCTGCACCTGAAAGCCACTTAACCCGGCTCCACCATAGCTAACTTCTATAAAATATCTCTGCATGCTGTTTTTATTCGAAAGGGTAACAAATGTACTGATTTCCGCAACCGCTCGTCCGCTTTTACCACCCCATATCCCCTAATCAACTAACTTATCCATTTCCCTTTTCCACTATCTCCCTTTACTTATCTTTACCTAATAGGGCTTCCTAACAGCCGCCCGCTTCCCGCTTATTAACACTAAAATAATCGTATGAAAAAATGGTTCTTGCTCACCCTCCTACTTTGGAATACCGCCGCACATGCCCAGGTAACCCAGGAAAAAAATGATTGGAAAAAAGTCTACCGAGGCTTTGCTGAAAAAAACAACGACCTTGTGCATACCCGCCTGGAAGCTACTTTGCTATTCGATAAGTCTCAACTCGCAGGTAAAGCTACCCTCACCCTGCAACCGCATTTTTACCCAACCGATTCTGTAGTGCTCGATGCTAAAGGCATGGAAATCCAATCCGTATCCCTGCTAACTGGCAATACCACTCAAGCGCTGCAATTTTTGAATGATGGCATGTTCATTCATATCCGCCTGAACAAACTGTACCAGCGCAATCAATCCTATACCCTGCAAATTTTGTACACTGCCAAACCCAACGACTACAAAGCCGCGGGAAGTATGGCCATTACAGATGCAAAAGGACTCTATTTTATCAACCCCACCGGAAGCGATCCGAAAAAACCTACCCAGGTATGGACTCAGGGTGAAACAGAAGGTACATCCGTATGGCTGCCTACCATCGACCGACCGAATCAAAAATCTACCCAGGAATTTCTGTTAACCGTGCCCGATAAATATGTTACCCTCTCTAATGGCTTACTGATCTCGCAAAAGAAAAACACCAACGGCACCAGAACCGATTACTGGAAAATGGATCTTCCCCATTCTCCCTACCTGTTTTTTATTGGCGTAGGTGATTTTGCAGTAATTAAAGACAGCTATAAAGGAAAGGATGTAAATTATTATGTAGATAAAGAATATGCTGGCGTTGCCCGGAAAATTTTCGGACTCACCCCCGAAATGATACAATTCTTTAGCACCCGTGTTACCGGAATCGATTACCCCTGGGCCAAATATAGTCAGATGGTAGGCCGCGACTACGTGAGCGGTGCCATGGAAAACACTACCGCCACCCTTCACCAAGAAAGCGCCCAACAAGATGCCCGTGAATTAATGGATGGGAATGTTTGGGAAACTACCATCGCCCATGAACTGTTTCATCAATGGTTTGGCGACTATGTTACTGCCGAAAGCTGGAGTAACCTAACGGTGAACGAAAGCTTCGCTAATTATAGTCAAACCCTCTGGAGAGAATATAAATATGGTAAAGATGCCGGTGACCATGAAAACAGCAAAGACCAGCAAACCTATTTAATGAGTGGCGGACAAAAGAAAGACCTGGTTCGTTTTTACTATGCCGACCGGGAAGATATGTTTGATAATGTTAGCTACGAAAAAGGAGGCCGCATACTACACATGCTGCGCAATTACGTTGGGGACGATGCATTTTTTGCCTCGCTTAACAGATACCTAACCGATAATAAATTCGGCAACGGTAGTGCGCACCACCTTCGACTGGCTTTTGAAAAAGTAACGGGTAAAGACCTGAACTGGTTTTTTAATCAGTGGTATTTTGGAAGTGGTCATCCGGCATTGGACATCAATTATAGCTACAACGATACCACCCACCGGGCCTTTGTTTATGTGAAACAAACCCAGTCGGGTGATAAGATTTTCAAACTGCCCATTGCGATAGATGTGTATGAAGGAACCACTAAAAAAAGATATCCGGTTACGCTGGAAAACAAAGCCGATACCTTTTCTTTCCCTGTTGCTGGCAAGCCCAATCTGATAAATGTTGATGGAGACAAAATCTTGCTCTGCGTTAAAAAAGACAATAAAACGCTGGCACAGTTTTTACATCAATATCAATATGCCGGAAATTATAAAGACAGGGAAGAAGCCCTTGCAGCTGCACAGGGTAAAAACAGCGATCCCGATGCGAAAGCTTTGCGGATGCTGGGTTTGAAGGATCCTTTCTATGCAATTCGCCAGGAAGCACTGGAACAATTTCTTTCTGGTAGCCCTACCCCGGAGGTATTTCAACAGGCAAGAATAATGGCACAATCCGACCCCAATCGCCTGGTGCGGGCTGCCGCCATTGATTTGTTGGCGAAAACTGGAGAATCAACCGACAAAGCCTTATTTACCAAAGCTGCCACAGATTCATCCTATACAGTAGCCGGTGCAGCATTGGATGCACTTTCTTCTATTGATTCTGCCGGATCACATCAGCTTGCCAAAAAATTGATGTTGGAACCTTGCAAGGGACGACTGGTTTCTTCTATCAGCAATGTGTTGGCGGCGTATGGCGATCCGATGGCTTTTGACTTTGTAGCCGGCAAGTATGCAGAAATGCCCTTAACGCAAGCGAAGTTCGAATTAACAGCCACTATGAAGGAAGTGCTGGAATTAGAAAAGGATCCTATTAAATTCAAAAAGGGAATCGACCTGATTTGTGAGATGCGTAATTCTATACCTGCAGCACAACGTGCGCAAACTGATCCCTTTATCAACAGTTATTATTTGCGTAAAATTGCCGACACCAAAAAAGCAAGTGGAGAAACTGAATTGGCAGATTATGTGCTGAAACAAATTGCTCCTAAATAATAATTCCCAAGTTCCAATTAAAAAAGCCGGACTAATTGGTCCGGCTTTTTCTATGTTTACCTTGCCTAGTCGAATAAATAATCTACCATCCGCCGGATGCGCCACCTCCACCTGAACTTCCGCCACCGAATCCACCAAATCCTCCACCACCACCGCCGCCGCCAAATCCGCCACCACCAAATCCACCGCTTCCCCATCCGCTTCCACGATTTCCACCATTCATCAGCGAGCCTAAAATAATTCCCTCAGCCAATCCACCTAATCCACTATTTCTCCTTCCACCTCCTCCACCAAAACCTCCACCACCCACCATTAGCAATACAATAGCCAATATAACCAGGAAGGTAATTATAGAACCACCCCCGCCAGGCTTTGAGCTATCTTTTTTGCGGGCGACTTTGTATTCACCTACCGCAGCTTTTGCTAATGCATCTACTGCATTATCCAATCCTTTATAATAGTTCTGCTGTTTAAACGCGGGGCCAATGTCATTACGAATGATGGCACTTGCAGTAATATCAATCCTTATTTTTCTATCATCAACCGCCACCAGTAACAATACACCATTATTAGTTTTCGTTTTACCGATGCCCCACTCTCGGAATAATTTGGTGGCATATTCTTCAATAGGTCGATCATTGAGCGTTTTTATCAGTACCACCGCTATCTGATTAGAGGAACTATCATCTAATGCAACCAACTTTTGTTCAAGGGCTTGAATTTCACTTGCAGAAAGTACGCCTGCCTGATCGGTAACCAGTCTGGGTGGATTGGGGCGTGGGAGCACTTCCTGCGCATGCAGCCATGTGCAGGCGAAGAACATTCCAATAAATAACCAGACTGATTTTTTCATATTCGTTTGCTGTTACTGCATTTTTTGCAGTTACTCACCAAAAACAATGTCGTTGGGCAACTCATTTTCATCGCCTTTTTCATCGAATGGAAAATGGGTAAGTAGGGCTTCGCCGATGCTGTGAACAATGGAAATAATGCCGGCCACATGCTGCTCGCCGGAAAAATGACGAATCATATTATCCACTTCCTGTTGCCAGAAAGCTTCTCCCACGCGGCTATGGATACCTTCATCCCCAAAAACGGCCAGTTTGCGGTCTTTCATGGCTACATATACCAGCACACCATTGCGTGCGGCAGTTTGTTCCATTTTCAATTGCTGAAATACGGCTGCTGCCCGGAGGATAGGGGTTGATTTTTTACAATGCGACTCGATAAAAACTCGGATTTCTCCACTGGTTCTTTTTTCAGCGTCTGTAATAGCCAAACAAATCTGTTCCCGCTCAGCGTCCGTGAAATAGGCAACTGGCTTTTTTTGAAAAAGTGCCCACATGTAGTTGATTTAGAATTTTACTTCCGGAGCCTTTTCAGCACCTACTTCGGCTTTGAATCCTTCTTTCGCTTTGAAACCAAACATGCCAGCGAAAATATTCATCGGAAAACGACGAACTTTTACGTTGTAGTCTTTCACCGCATCGTTGAAATCATTACGGGCAGTTTTGATCCGGTTCTCTGTACCTTCTAACTGGGCTTGTAAGCCTCTGAAAGCCTCATTAGCGCGCAGGTTGGGATAATTTTCGGTAACTACCAATAATCTTCCTAAAGCAGAAGACAATTGACCTTGTGCAGCCTGAAACTGCTCCAGTTTTTCTGGGGTAAGATCTTTGGGATCGATCTTCATTTGGGTAGCACTGGCACGGGCTTCGATTACTTTGGTAAGCGTCCCCTGCTCAAAATTGGCCTCTCCCTTAACGGTATTAACCAAATTGGGTATCAAATCGGCACGACGCTGATAATCGCTCTGCACTTTATTCCAGGCATTATTCACGTTTTCATCTTGCGTAATTAATCCATTGTAACCATTGCAACCGGTATAGCCTAAAATAAGAACTAGGCCGGCAATTACAAGTAAGGTGATGTTTTTCGTACTCATAGTGGGTTTAATTTTATGTAATATACTTGTTTGTAAGATATATGGGAGTAATGTTACAAAAGAGGTGCCAGAATATTTTTATGGCAGATTGTCGGGTATAGGGCAAGAATTGCACAATCCATTGCAAATTCAGGCAGTTGAACCCATATTTTGGATACTTATCAGGAGCGAATAGCCGCTATTCCCGGTAACTCTTTGCCTTCGAAGTATTCCAGCAGCGCACCGCCACCGGTGGACACATAGCTTACCTGATCGGCAAAACCAAACTGATTTACCGCAGCCACACTATCTCCGCCGCCCACAAGAGAAAAGGCACCTAAACGGGTAGCTTCGGCAATAGCCTTAGCCACAGAAAGGGTTCCTGCCTGAAAGGGTTGCATTTCAAACACACCCATCGGGCCATTCCATAAAATAGTTTTTGAGCGTAGGATGCAGGCTGAGAAGGCTTCTTGGGCTTTGGGACCGATATCCAGCCCCATCCAGCCCTCGGGTATTTGGTTACTGAGGGCAATAGCAGTTTCTGCCTGCGCAGAAAATTCGGAGGCAATTACAGAATCCTCGGGCAAATGGATGGTAACCCCTGCAGCAGCGGCTTTTTCCAACAACTGGCGCGCTGTTTCCAGCCGGTCTTCTTCGCAAAGTGATTTGCCAATATTTCCTCCTAGGGCTTTTTTAAAAGTATAGGCCATACCTCCACCAATGATAATATCAGTAGCTCGTTTGAGGAGATTTTCTATGATTAAAATTTTATCACTCACTTTAGCCCCTCCGATAATTGCAGTAAAAGGCTTTTCACTTACATGCAATATTTTTTCGGCACTGGAAACCTCTCCCTCCATTAATAAGCCAAACATTTTATCCTCAGGTGCAAAAAACTGTGCAATAACAGCAGTGGAAGCATGCGCGCGGTGGGCAGTTCCAAAAGCATCATTCACATAGCAGTCGCCCAGCTTGCTGAGTTTTTCTGCAAAAGCGGCATCGCCTTTTTCTTCTTCCGGATAAAAGCGCAGATTTTCGAGCAGCAACACTTCACCCGGCTGTAAACCTGCAGCTTTTTGATATGCTTGTTCTCCAATACAATCATCTGCAAATGCCACTGATATGTTTTTTCCCATCCGGTCGTTCAATAAAGCTTGCAGATGAGCTACCAAGTGACGAAGTGAATATTTATCTTCCGGTCCTCCTTTAGGGCGGCCAAGATGGCTCATCAGGATTGCGCTTCCGCCGGCATCTAAAATGGCCTGAATAGTTGGCAGGGTTGCCCGTATGCGGTTATCATCGGTTATGTGAAAATCTTTATCGAGGGGCACATTAAAATCTACCCGAACCAAAACTTTTTTTCCCTTCAAGCGGGCTGGCTGAAACTGACTCATATAAAATATTTAATAAAAAAAACGGCCCCGAAATTCGGGACCGTAATAGGTTGTTAACAGCTTATTGGTTAATTAACCCGGCAAAATAGTGTACCGTACGCACTAGCTGACTCACGTAGCTCATTTCATTATCGTACCAGCTTACGGTTTTCACCAGTTGCACGTCGCCATTGGTAATTATTTTTGTTTGGGTAGCATCGAACAGAGAGCCAAAATGGGTTCCGATGATGTCGGAGCTTACCAATTCATCTTTGGTATAGCCAAAACTTTCGTTGCTGGCAGCTTTCATGGCGGCATTGATTTCATCGGCAGTAACTTTTTTACCGAGGATACTGGTGAGTTCTGTTAATGACCCGGTAATTACCGGAACGCGCTGGGCACTTCCGTCTAATTTACCTTTCAATTCGGGCAATACCAATCCGATGGCCTTAGCGGCACCGGTGCTATTGGGAACAATATTAGCAGCCGCAGCCCGTGCTCTGCGCAAATCACCTTTCGGATGTGGCGCGTCGAGTGTATTTTGATCGTTGGTATAGGCGTGGATGGTTGTCATAAACCCTGTAACGATACCAAACTGGTCGTTCAGCACTTTTGCCATAGGGGCTAAGCAGTTGGTAGTGCAGGAAGCGCAGGAAATGATGGTTTCGGAACCATCTAAAATTGCGTGGTTCACATTGAAAACAACTGTTTTCAGGTCACCGGTGGCGGGCGCTGAAATTACAACGCGCTTAGCGCCGGCAGTGAGGTGAGCTGCTGCTTTATCTTTATCGGTAAAGAAACCGGTAGATTCGATTACTACATCTACGCCATGATTTCCCCAAGGAATTTGGGCAGGATCTTTTTGGGCATATATTTTAACGGTTTCGCCATTTACCACAATTGAGTCGTCGGTAGCTGATACATTAGCATCAAAACGTCCCTGTGCGCTATCATATTTTAACAGGTGGGCAAGTACGGTAGGACTGGTAAGGTCGTTGATAGCAACAACTTCGATGCCTTGCATGTTATAAATCTGACGGAAAACGAGTCGGCCGATTCTGCCAAATCCGTTGATAGCTACTTTAACTGTGCTCATGGGTAGGTGGTTTTTGATTAAAACAGGTGCAAAATTACGATTATTGCAAGGAAAGCGGATAAATTTTTGGTGAAATCTATTTAAAAACAGGGCAAATGGGGGTAGTGTGAAAAATTGATTTGGCAGAAAAGCGGGGCAAAGCTATTTTTGCAACCCGAATAGAAAAGAACGGCCGGTTCGTCTATCGGCTAGGACAGCCCCCTTTCACGGGGCAAAGACGGGTTCGATTCCCGTACCGGCTACA
>JAPLEI010000006.1 GCA_026391195.1 Bacteroidota bacterium
TGTTCAGCCTTTACTTCATCCTGGTAGAGTACTACTGTTTTATCCGGGTTGCAACGGATAAATTGATTGTTTATCAGATAAGTTTTTTGAGCGCCCGAAAAATGAATTATCGGTAAATTGTTTTTCGTTTCTATTTGTTTAAATTGATTGTTTCGAATAGTTACAATGGGTCCCAGCGTACTTTCATCTACTCCCGGCCGGGCTATGGAAAGAATCTGACCTGTAAATTGCTCAAATTGGTTATTCGTGAGGGTTAAGTGTTCAACCGGGTACAACCCCTTTCTCTCATTTTCTTGTTGCAGATTGAGGATGATTCCGCTGCCACTAAAAAATCGGTTGTTGCTAAAGAGTATACTGTCTGCCACACTTGTTTTATAAGCATAGAAAAAGGATGCTTGGTTTTGGATAATGCTACAATTAGTAATCCGGAACCAAGAATGTTTGTGATTACCCGAACTGTCGGTGGCAATCCATGCGCTCGCAGTAGATTTTTGCAGATTCACTATCAGATTCGAAAGTGTTAAACTGCTTCCGGCCATTATCTGAAATACAAAAGGAGCACCGATGGATGTTATTGAAAATCGGATAGTATCAGTATGCTTAGCGCTCAGGGTTAGGTTCCCCTTTATTTGAATGGGCAGGGGAATTTCATAGTTGGTTCCTGTGAGCAGAATCGTTAACTTTTCACTTGTTTGAGCATTAATTTGCTGATATAATTCTGCACCGTTGTTACAACTTACTTGTTTGTGAATTGGATTTTTAGGGGAAGGCTTAAACCAGTTCGCTCCTGTGCCTGTATTGGCCAGACTTTTGATTTCTTGAAGCCTTTTTATAGATAGTGTTCCCGGATACGCTTGAATAGTAAGATTAGACGCGTCGGGTGCGTTTTGAATAATGGAATCTTGCCAAGGTTTTGGATTCACTAATGAGTGGGCTGGAAAAGCAATGGAATCTGAAGCTGTAAAACGAAAAGAAGTGGATATTATCCCTTTCGGCAGCAATTGCTTGCCCGAATGATTGGTTAGGTTACCCGCAAAAATAAATCCATCTATTTTGTCGTATGCTCGGAATAATAAACTGTCTTTTTTGTTGGCAAATAAATTGTTTATTACTACTACCTTATTGGGTGCTTGACTTCTTTCCTTATCGCTGCCTTCGCCAAAGCTCATCGGAGCACAATCAATAAATGTATTGTTAGCTACCAACGCATTGGTTACAGGAAGATACCGAATTGCCGGTGAGTTCGGAACGCCATTCATAATGCAGAGTGGTGCCCTGAATCCTTCCCCTCTGCATTGATAAAAATAGTTATTCAGTATCCAGTTCCCTTCATTTATGATTCTAACGCCCCCAGTACCTGCTTTGTTATTCCCGAGAAATACATTTTCAATTACTTTATTATTATTTCCATGTCGCAATACTACTGCACCCTGGCAGGAGGTAAAGAGATTGCCCCGAATAATATTCGCGCCGGATTTTATTGAAATGATTTCTGCTTCCCCGTCGCAGTTGGTAAAAGCATTATTGGCTATAAGGGTGTTAGAATTTGATTCACATTGTTCAGCTAGCCCTACCCGGATAATTTCTCCTGTATTAGAGGCCAGCGGTATTCTGAATCCAAAATTATTATGATCTATGGAGTGAAAATTATTTCTGCTTTGTTCGTTTTCCAACATAACAGCAACCAATACCCCCATGTTTTGCTTATTCAAAAAAGTGCAGTGGTCTAGTCTATTATTTTTCCCCTGAAATTCTACCCAATAATTTTCTACCAATCTTTTGGGAGTAGTATAGCTATCAACAACACAATTCGTAACCCGACAATGGTTGGCTAACTGGGTTGATTTAGTTCGAAAACTAATTACAGATTTATTACCTGCGTTTCCATTGGTAAAAAACCATCCATCAATTACCAACCATTCGCCACCAATCGACAGGGAAGATTGACCGGTAATTTGCACTTCGCCCGGCACGCTTACTTTATAAATGATGGGTGCCTGTTCGGTTCCTTTACCTGTAAGTTGTATGCTAATATTTTTCCATTCTCCCGCCTGTAACAAAATCAGGTCACCCGGCTGGGCTGCTTGATCTGCCTGTTGTAACTCTTTTATATTATATACCTTCCAGGTTTTTGCTGATAGTCCGGTTATACAAAAAAGTAAAATGCCGAAGAGCAGGATGCTGATTTTTTTCATACAAGATCTATTTAAGCAGAAAATTTGAGGGAAGACTCCCTTACGATTAACTTGGGGTGTAGAATTTTTTCAATGGTAGTAGCCGATTCTTTGTTATGCATAGTTTCTATAAACAGTTTGGCCGCTGCTTTTCCGATTTCAAAACAAGGCATTTCAACACTTGATATAGCAGGAGTAACCAGACCGGTAACTGGTTCATTATTAAATCCCACTAAGCCGATATCGGTTGGCATCTGCAGGCCCTTTTTTTTTTTTTTTTGCATAGCACCTATTGCCATTCGGTCGCTGATGGTAAATATGGCATCCGGCTTTTTTTTCATAGACAGTAATTCCAGTGTGGCATAATAGGCATAGTCCTGATTAAAATCACAATGAAGAATTAAATCCTGATCCAGTTTGATTTTATGTTTTTTCAATGCATGCTTATACCCTTCGAGTCTGCTATTGCTGATTCCCAGGTTTTCGGGTCCTGCCAGTACGGCAATTTTTTTATATCCCTGCTCAATCAGATGTTCGGTTGCCATAAAGCCTCCGGCCTGATTATCCAGCCGAACACTCGGTGCAGAAAGGTGCGGCGTTATTCTGTCGAACACAACCACCGGCAAATTTCTATCCTGAATTTTTTTAAAATGTTCGAATGACTTGGTTTCACTGGAAACCGAAATAATAAAACCATCTACTAAGCTTTCGAGTAGCCGTTGCGTATTCAAAATCTCTCTGCCGAACGATTCATTACTTTGGCAAACCATCACGGTATAGCCTGCTTCGAGGGCAACTTCATCTATTCCTCTAACCATTTGCGATAGCACATAGTCTAAATTGGGAATAATCACACCAATGGTATGCGTTTGGTTCTGCCGGAGGCTTAGGGCAAGTCGATTGGGTTGATAATTCAGTTCCTGGGATAATGACAATACTGCTTGCCTGGTTTCCTCACTTACATCCGGGGCATTTCTGAGTGCTCTCGAAACGGTTGATAGAGAAATATTCAACCGCTTGGCAATGTCTTTAATAGTAGCAGGATTGTCCATGTGATTGGCCATCCCTAAAGCTACAGGTAATTATAATTCGAAAAAACCGGTAACCTTGCCGGCAACCTTGCCGGAACATAAAGTATTCAAAAAATTTAACGAAAATAAAATATAATTAGATATTTTCTAATAAAAAGCCCAAAAAGTTTATAATATTTAAAGCAAGTAACTAAGGGGTAGTTGTAATAGATAGGCTAGTATTACTGAGCCAACTGCTTTGCTGCTTGTGTTATTCTGATTGCTATGCTTATAAATGCCATTACCCTGCATACTGTGCCGTATTCAATTGAGTTGAATATGTGCAACAAAACAGCCTTTTTTTACCCGCTGCAGGAAGTTGTCTATTTACTTAATAATAAAGTGAGCAGCCAAGCGTTTTTGATATCCACCAGATCAATCTAATTAATTTGTATGCAGTTAAAAGATAAAGGGAATTTATATGTGGAAAATGAGCATGTTCCTCTCGAGAACATTGATGCCGGCATTAGCAGAAAGTTGATGGCTTTTGATGATCAGTTGATGATGGCGAAAGTTTTTTTTGAATCCGGAAGTGTAGGGGTACTTCACCAGCATATCCATTCTCAAATTTCACATATCGAAAGCGGCTTATTTGAAGTGCAAATTGGCGAAATGAAAAAAGTGTTAAAAGCTGGAGACGCTTTTTACATTCCCCCGAATTCGCTGCATGGTGTAGTGTGCTTAGAAAAAGGGGTATTGATTGATGTGTTTAGTCCTATGAGAGAAGACTTTGTTATATAATTTTTATCTATATAAAACCTTTACTGATTTATAAACCAAAAACTGCTATTATGAAACTTTTGCGAGTAGTATGTACTTTTCTGTTGATTTTTTTGGCAGGCACTTCTTTTGCCCAAAAAAGAGTCATCACCGGAAAGGTAATTGATCAAACCACCAAGGAGCCACTGGGCGGCGTTTCCATTATTGTGGGAAAAAGCCGCGGTACTGCCACCACCCAAACAGACGGAAGCTATACTCTATCAGTGGAGCCCGGCATTAAAGTGCTCACCTATTCATACGTAGGGTATACCCCCCAAACCTTTCCAATTGAAGGAAAGTCGGTGGTGAACGTGTCTTTACAATCCGAAGCAGCAATCCAAAACGAAGTGGTTGTAATTGGATATGGAAGCCAGAAGCGATCTAATATTTCCGGTGCGGTATCTAAATACAAAAATGAGCGTATAGACGAAACCCCCGTATCCCGTTTAGATCAGGCCCTTCAGGGTAAAATTGCTGGAGTTACCATTCAAAATACTTCTTCAGAAGCCGGTGCCGACCCTAAAATTTCCATTCGTGGAATTAGTTCTATTAATGCTGGGGCCTCTCCACTGGTTGTAGTAGACGGACAAATTACCCCCGACGGTTTGGCATTTATCAACCCTGCGGATGTTGAATCGGTAGAGGTATTGAAAGATGCAGCCTCTGCGGCTATTTATGGTTCAAGAGGTTCCAGTGGCGTTATATTGGTTACCACCAAAAAGGGTATCGCCGATAAGCCAAAGTATAATGCGAAATACTCATACGGTGTTAAGTCGGATTATAAGCGATATGATATTATGACTACCGCTCAGTACGTTGGAATGTTGTTTGATGAAATGGCTAAGAAAAAATTAGATCCTACGGTTAACCAGATTTCCAACACAGTTAGTGCCAACGACCGAAGTTCTTATTTGGTAGAAACGCAGATTATGAATCAGGCAACCGACTGGCAAGCAGAATCTTTAAATCAGGCCAGGTTTCAAACTGTACAGCTTGGATTATCCGGCGGAAGCAAAACCGTGAAGTATTATTTTTCCGGCGGCTACCAGGGCGACAAGGGTATGATGTATAAAAGTAATTATGAGAAGTATAATATTCGGGCCAAGCTGGATGTTGACCTAAGTCCAAAAGTTAAATTAACCGTAAACTTGAATCCATCCTACAGTAACCGTATCAGTCCCTCACAAAATTTTACCAATTTTTGGAGAATGCCAGGATGGTTACCGGTTTACCACAATGAGGCTTCTGCCGCACTGGCCAGAACCAATCCTTTGCAGTCAAATATTAAAGCTGGAGATTATGCGCATCAGCGCCACTTCAGCGCTTTAAACTATTCCGGAACAATGCCAGATGGCACCGCTTGGTCGGGCGTCGGTAATCCGGGTGGATCGGCTCAGCAGAATCCTAAATCGGAGGTTGACAGAACGGATATAGAGGTTAATGAATACAGATTACAATCATCAGCAGAATTGAGCGTGAAAATTTTACCGGGTTTAACTTTTAAATCTTTGGCTAGTGGATATCTTACCTATACCAAGGGATTAACTTTTGCTGAAAGAAATGCGAATAGAGACGGAGATTTGAATTATGGCATATTTTCAGACAACTCAAATATTTATCTGTTAAACGAGAATACTTTCAATTATATTAAGTCTTTTAAAGATCATGATATTACGCTACTCGCTGGGGTAACAACGGAAAGAACCACCTTTAATCGCAGTCAAACTACCGGACTAGATTTTCCAAGCGATGATATTAGAACCTTATCTAGTGCTGCACAAATTGATAAAAACCGTTCTTTTGGAACAAAATCAGTAATCGGTTTGAACTCTTTTCTGGGTCGACTCACCTATGCATATAAAAACAAGTACTTGTTTTCTACCAGCTTCAGACAGGATGGTAGTTCTTATTTCGGGCCTGGTAATAAATGGGGATCTTTTCCAGCAGTTTCAGCTGGCTGGGTAATTTCTAAGGAAGATTTTATGAAGGATGTGACTGCAATCAATAATTTAAAATTCCGCGCCAGTTATGGAGCAACCGGTAATAACCGAATTGTTGCAGATGCTTGGGTAGATTTATTATATGGAGCTAATTATCCTTATGGTTCCGCTACCGGATCTAGTTTTCCGGGGTTGGTTTCTTCTGCTTCCATTATTGCAAACCCCAATATCACCTGGGAAAGAACCTTTCAAACCAATTTCGGTTTGGATGCCTCTTTCTTGAATAATGCAATTAGTGTTTCGATAGACTATTATAATTCCAAAACGGAAAAATTGCTTTTACAACAATCTGTAATGGCATTTACAGGTGTTCCACAATATTGGAATAACCTGGGAAGTTTACGAAATACCGGATTTGAAATAGATGTGAGCACTAAAAACGTACAAACTAAAAATTTTAAGTGGACTACTTCAGCCAATCTATCTCATAACGAAAATAAAATTATTGAGTTGGGTACTGAACAATTTTTGCTGAATCAGGGTGAGCGTTCCGAAGTATATCGCAATCAGGTAGGGAAGCCATTAGTAGAATTTTTAGGATTCAGAACATCCGGCGTATGGATGTCTCAGGCAGAAATTGATGATGCAAGAACCAAAGGGTTAACTTCTAATTTAACCGCAGCATTTACGCCCGGTGGTTTACGGATAGATGATGTGAACGGCGACAATAAGCTGGATAATAACGACCGCGTAATTCTTGGAAATCCATATCCCAGTTTTATTTGGGGACTTACCAACAATTTTTCTTTCAAGGGATTTGAACTGAGTGTTTTTCTGCAGGGTAGCAATGGAGGAAAGTTGATAAATGGCGACCCTAATTATAACGAGTCTGGCCGAACCATGTTTGTTTATAACACGAACCGTTGGGTTAGTGCTGCGTATCCGGGAGATGGCAAAACGCCTGTATCCAGAGGAACAGGTTTTAACTGGATGTTGACGGATTATGTAGTGGAAGATGCTTCCTACTGGTCGCTGCGTGAAATCAACCTGAGTTATGCGCTACCAGCTGGGGCAATGAAAAAAATCGGTTTAAATGGATGCCGTTTTTATGTGGCAGCCCAAAACTTATTTTATAAAATGCCGAATAACTATCGGAGCATCAATCCGGAAGGAAGATTCCAGAATGGACCTTATAGTTCTGTGTTGATCGACGGATATCAGCGAGGAAGTTTCCCTATTAATAAAACGATTTTAGCAGGAGTAGATATTAATTTTTAATCTGAAAAACTTCATTATATGAAACGCATATATATATTCATAATCGGAATCAGTGTTCTGTCTCTTTCCTGTAAAAAGAACATTGATTTATACCCCCTGAACAACGTAGCCGTTGATAATTTTTACAAAAATGCGGGGGAAGTACAAACGGCTCTTTCCGGATGTTATGCCGGATTACGGAATACGCTATTGGAAGAATGGCAAATGACGGAGTTGCGCAGTGATAACAGCATTATGGGCAATTCTGGAAGTACTTCCGTTCCCAACCGTGAAAAAAGCGATATCGATTTATTTATTCCTAGTACTTCGTTAACCGCCATCTACAGTTACTGGAGTGCTAATTATACCAATATTCGCAATATTAATCTGGTATTAAATAGCTTAGCGTTGAATTATGATTCAACTTCTGGAAAGCTGGTTAAGTCAACTTCTGAGGTAACTATTACAGACGCGGAATTTAAAGAGTTAGCTGCACAAGCCGCTTTTTTACGCGCTTACCATTATTTTAATCTGGTTCGCCTTTATGGAGGTGTTTTTTTAATTCACGAACCCTTTATTGGTGCTCAGGCATTGGAAGCCACCAATATTAACAGAAGCAGTACCAGTAGTATTTACAAATTAATTCTTGCCGATTTGGAATATGCAGCAGCCAATGGGGTATCATTGAATTATACGGCTTTTGCAGCATATAATGCAGGCAATAATTTGGGTAAAGTGAATGCTTGGACTGCAAAAGCTTTACTAGCCAAGGCTTTGCTTACCCTGAATAGAAAATCGGAAGCGAGTACTTTATTAGATGATATTATAGCCAATAGTGGATATGGATTAATCACTTCCGGAATCACTCCCTATGCAGATGTGTTTTCTGTAAACAGTGAAATGAATAAAGAAATTCTGTTCGCTGTTCGCTACAAGGCGGGTGGTTTGGGAATTGGTTCTCCCTGGCCCAATACTTTTGCACCAGAGTTGAGTGGAACAGCAGTAGTGAATGGGGATGGAGATGGTTTTAATACCGGCTCAATAGAATTGGAAAATTCTTATGCAACCGCAGATAGCCGTAAGGCATTTACACTTGGCATCTGGTCTACAGGAAACAACCGCAGAGTGTATGCCAAAAAACATATTACCCCAGTTACTTTGCTGGATGATGCTGAAAATGACTGGCCGGTAATTCGCTATTCGGATGTTATTCTGATGCAGGCGGA
Organism: Bacteroidota bacterium; assembly: GCA_026391195.1. Classification (GTDB taxonomy): domain Bacteria; phylum Bacteroidota; class Bacteroidia; order Chitinophagales; family Chitinophagaceae; genus Sediminibacterium. The sequence continues at coordinate 8,427 of JAPLEI010000006.1, forward strand.
GGCTAAAGGATTCTCTCCCGAGGCCATAGCTTTAATCAACCAAACAAGAGCCAGGGCAGGCTTGTCGGCTAATCCACTCACTGCAGTTAATGTGCCAACTGCCCAGCGCTTTGCCGATTCACTGGCTATGGAAAGGAGATTGGAATTTGCTTTTGAAAATGTAAGATGGTTTGATATGCTCAGACTCAAAACCACTTTACCGGAACTTACAGAGGATGCAGTAGCCCGAATAAAATCTCACTATGCCTATATGTATTCTTCTCATTACGGAAAATACCCAAGTCCTATCCCTTCATTGGCAACCATTCAAGGATATATTAACACCAACAAATTGTTATTACCAATTCCTCAACGAGAAATCGACAATAATAGTAAAATTGCAATTCCTCAGAATCCCGGTTATTAATGTATAAAGTATGAATATGAAAAAAACATGGATAGTTCCTTTTTTGTTAGGTACGCTGGTAACTAATGTGATTGCGCAAACAACTACTAAGCCGAATATTCTGTTTATTGCAGTAGATGATTTGAAGCCTATTTTGGGTTGTTATGGCAATACGCTGGTGAAAACGCCTAATATAGACCGGCTAGCCAAAATGGGCACCGTTTTTATGCGCAATTATTGTCAACAATCCGTATGCGGACCCACCCGGGCAAGTTTGATGACGGGTATGCGACCGGATTATACCAAAGTATGGGATTTGAAAACGCAAATGCGCGATATGAATCCCAATATTTTAACCATACCGCAGCATTTGATTACGCAGGGGTATAACGCCGCTGGTATTGGTAAAATATATCATCCGAGCAGCGCTATTGATAAAATAGATCCACTTTCGTGGAATATTCCTTATATCGAATTAAAGGCAAGTGATTATGCCAATGGCATGGGTAAACCTGCTAATTCGCAATATCAAAATCCGGCTACCAAAGCTTTATTTCTGCAAGAAGCTCCTGCCAAAGCTGCTGTTGAAGATGAGGACATGAATCCTGTTAGCAGAAAAGGACCTTCTTCTGAATGTATTGATGTGCCAGATGATGCATACAATGATGGCGTGTATGCTAAAAAAGCAAAGGCACAAATTCAGAATTTATCAAAAGCCGGAAAGCCCTTTTTTATGGCAGTAGGCTTTCATAAACCGCACTTGCCGTTTGTTGCTCCCAAGAAATATTGGGATATGTACAATCGAAATGACATGCCGTTGGAGAAATTCCAGGAGCATTCGAAAAATGCAGTGGAAATTGCCTACCACAAATCGGGGGAGCTGCGGAACTATCCGGATATTCCTGCTTTTGCCACTTTATCAGGGGATAGTTTGCGCATTGGTTTGCAAACTGAAAAACAGAAAGAACTCATTCATGGCTATTATGCATCTGTTTCTTATATGGATGCCCAGGTGGGTGTATTGCTAAATACCCTGGAAGAATTAGGCATACTGAAAAATACCATCATTGTGCTTTGGGGAGATCATGGCTGGCACTTGGGCGATCACGATCTGTGGGAAAAACACACCACATTCGAGCAAGCCAATCGTTCGCCTTTGATTATTGCTGCACCCGGTATGAAACCCGGACAAACCAATTCATTGAGCGAACACGTAGATATATTCCCCACTTTGTGTGATTTGGCAGGCGTGCCAATCCCTACCTTTTTGGCAGGAAAAAGTTTAGTACCTGTGCTCAAAAACAAAGCGGCTGAAGTAAAGGATTTTTCTATGAGCCAATATCATAGAACCCTAACTTCTGATGAAGCAAAAAAGTTAGGCTATAAGAGCAGAAAGTTATGGGGATATTCTATGCGCACTAAGCAATATCGCTATGTGATGTGGATGAATGATTTTACCAGTGCCCAACCCTTTAGCCCTTCTAAAATATATGCTACTGAACTATATGATTTAGAAAAAGATCCTTTGGAAACAGTTAATATTGTAGCAGATAAAAGCGTGAGTAATCAATCTCAACAATTGTATAATCAGGTGGTTCAGTTTTTTAAATCACAGGAAGTGAAACAATAAAATTATGAAGAGGGAGATAACCGGGTTCTTTTTTGGGGTAACACTGCTAGTAGGTGTTCTTAGTTCTGTGAGTGTTTTATCTCAAAGCAAAACCAGGCCCAATATCCTCTTTATTGCAATCGACGACCTAAAACCTTTAATGGGATGTTATGGTAATACAATTGTAAAAACACCGAATATCGATCGCCTTGCAAAAAGAGGTACCGTTTTTATGCAGAATTATTGTCAGCAAGCTGTTTGTGGACCTACCCGTGCCAGCTTGATGACAGGTATGCGGCCAGATTATACAAAAGTGTGGGATTTGAAAACCCGCATGCGGGATGTAAATCCTGATATCATTAGCTTACCTCAATATTTGCAATCGCAGGGATATTCTACCCAAGGAATTGGAAAAGTGTACGATCCTCGTTGCGTGGATAATGAAATAGATAAGCCTTCGTGGAGTGTACCTTATTATAAAACGGATAAGAGATATTATCCCAAAGCGTTTGGAGAACCGGCATTAACAAGGTATCAGAACCCTGCTACTAAACAGTTGGCAGTACAATATGCCAAAGAAGCGGCAGCTCAAGGGCTCAAAGGCAGTGAAGCCAATGAGTATGTTATGGCAAAAGTTCGCCCTACTACTGAGTGCGAAGATGTACCCGATCATGCCTATAATGATGGAGCCAATACCCTGCAGGCTAAAGATATTCTTATACAACTCAGTAAGCAATCAGGTCCGTTTTTTATGGCGGTAGGCCTGGCAAAACCACATCTTCCATTTGTTGCCCCCAAAAAGTATTGGGATCTGTATCAGCGTGATCAGATTTCGATAGCTGCATTTCAAGATAAACCTGCCAATGCTGTTGACATTGCTTTTCATAATGCAGGCGAAATTCGAGCATATACAGATATTCCACCCGTATTGTCAGTGGCTAATGATAAAGGCTTTGGTATTACCCTCCCCGAGGATAAACAAAGAGAACTGATACATGGGTACTATGCTAGTATTTCATACACAGATGCCAATGTGGGCGTTTTATTAAATACACTGGATTCGCTGGGCATTTCCGAAAATACCATCATTGTGCTTTGGGGAGATCACGGTTGGCATTTGGGAGATCACAATCTTTGGTGTAAACACTCCAATTTTGAACAAGCTACCCGCGCTCCCTTGATTATTGCTGCAGCTGGGTCGGGGTATTCAAAAAAACCTACCCAGTCGCCTACAGAGTTTATTGATATATTTCCTACCCTTTGCGAATTAACTGGGGTTCCTGTTCCGGCTCATCTGCATGGCAAAAGTCTGGTTCCGCTCATGAAAAATCCCACGGCTTCTGTGAAAACATTTTCGGTAAGTCAATACCCGCGCAGCAGTGAAACCGCTGAAAATGAACGATTGGGATATGCAGGTACCAATGTGATGGGCTATTCTATTAGAACCAATCGGTATAGATATACAATTTGGATGAAAAACGGATATCGCAGCACAGACCCTTTTTCTGCCGCTTTATTAGTAGGCTCGGAATTATATGATTATGAAAAAGACCCACTCGAAAAAGTAAACTTTACCGGCAGCACTGCCTATAAAAATATCAAAGCAACCCTGCATAAACAGATGATCGATTTTCTGGCTTCTCAAAAAAGCAGCACTAAGATGAATGCCCATTGATTTTTGCAGCTTGCTAAAATGAATAGAAAACCTATTCGGTAAACAAATAATCGTGTAAATGAAAACCTGTTGTTGTAAACTGAATGGAGCCCTTATCGAACGCCAGAATACTTTTATCGCAGGTATCATTATTTGCTTTTCTTTATTAGCAGTAGCTGGTAATGCCCTATCACAGAATACAAAAGGTAAAAAACCTAATGTGATTGTGATTTTGTCAGATGATATGGGCTATTCGGATATTGGTTGTTTCGGATCTGAAATCAGTACCCCGCATCTGGATAAGTTAGCTATGAATGGACTGCGGTACACACAATTTTATAATACAGCCCGGTGCAGTCCTTCCAGAGCTTCCTTGTTAACCGGACTATATCCGCATCAGGCAGGTATGGGGCATTTGAGCACCGAAAATTTCCCCGAACCCGGCTATACAGATGATCTGAGCAAACAAGCCGTTACAATGGCGGAAGTTTTTGGGTTGGCAGGGTATGCAACATATATGGTAGGGAAGTGGCATATAGCTAAAAACTTAACTCCCCAGGGCGACCGCTCGAATTGGCCCATGCAACGAGGATTTCAGCGGTTCTTTGGAACCTTAAATGGCTCAGGTAGTTTTTACGATCCGGGAACATTAATGAGTGGAAACAAGTTTATCGCTCCTGCTAGCGACTTTTATTATACCGATGCAATCAGTGATACGGCAGTAAAATATATTCGGGAACATTCCAGTAGAACCCCCTTCTTTATGTATGTTGCCTATACGGCTGCACATTGGCCAATTCAGGCTCCGGAAGCTGCTATCAATAAAAACAAAGGAATGTATGATAAGGGTTGGGATAAAACTCGCAGCCTCCGTTTTGAAAAATTAAAAAAGCTGGGTATTCTTCCCGGCAATAGTGTGTTAACTGAGCGGGGTGTATCCATTCCTGCCTGGGAAAACGAGCCCCTACAAAAATGGCAGTCCCGCCGAATGGAAGTATATGCTGCTATGGTAAATATAATGGACGAGGGAATTGGAAGAATTATAACAGCGCTCGAGCAAAAAAATGAACTGGAAAATACCGTTGTTTTTTATATGCAAGACAATGGCGGATGTGCCGAACCTTTAAATTCCAATCAACCAGAAGTTCCGCCCACCGAAATACAACAAAAAGGTGCTTATTATGCTCCGGATTCGATTTTCCTTGGCAAGCAACCTGCCTATACTAGAAAGGGTGCATTTATAAGAAGTGGAAAAGGGGTGATGCCCGGTCAGGAAAATACCTGGCTTGCTTATGGCGAAGAGTGGGCAAATGTTAGCAATACGCCCTTTCGCTTATACAAACACTGGGTGCATGAAGGGGGAATCGCTTCCCCTTTAATTGTGCATTGGCCAAAAGGCATAAAAGCAAAGGGCGCATTACGAACTCAGCCCGCCCATCTGATAGATATCATGGCAACCTGTATTGATATTGCTCAAATACAATATCCGCAAACCTATCTGTCTAATATAATTCAACCCCTAGAAGGGAAAAGCTTGGTGCCTTCTTTTACCAATCAACCGATTCAGCGGGAGTATATTTTTTGGGAACACGAGGGCAATCGCGCCATTCGGGTAGGGAACTGGAAATTGGTAAGCAAAACATCCACTAATAAAAAGTTTTTGCCACAAGATGAGCAGGCCTGGGAATTATATAATCTATCCACTGATCCAACTGAAATGAATAACCTGATTTTACAATATCCCGAAAAAGGGAAAGAACTATCTAACCTATGGCAGCAGGCCGCCATTCGAACAAAAGCACTTCCCTGGCCCTGGAAATCAAAATAAAAAACATGAAACATTTTAATCTATTATTGGCTGCGTTAATTTTTATGGGTGTTCTGAGTAGCATATCGTTTCTCTCATTTTCTTCCGATGAATCAAAGCCTGCTGCTCACAAATTTTTATTGGTTGCTAACAAAGAGAACACTACCCCAGAAAAAACCCTACCGGTTAATCAGGCAAAAGCAGGCAAGCCCGATATACTTTTTTTTATTGCCGACGACATGACGTCCATCGATTGTGAGCCATACGGCAACAAGGATGTGAAAACCCCAAATCTGGCTAAGTTGGCCGGTGAAGGACTTTGTTTCGACAATATGTATAATGCTACTGCCATGTGCGGGCCTACCCGGCAGAGCTTATATACCGGTATTTACCCGGTAAAAAACGGAAGCTATCCCAATCATGCGCAGGTATATAATAATATTGTGAGCGTTGTTCAGCATTTTAAAAATATCGGGTATCGGGTAGCTTTAATTGGCAAACAACATTATGCTCCTATGGCCAATTTCCCATTTGAATATTTGGGCGGCAGGAATAGCGATAAAATAGACATTCAATTAGCCGACGCACAACAGTGGATTGATAAAGATAAGTCTAAGCCCTACCTATTAATTGTTGCTACCAATCAGCCTCACGGCCCTTGGACGCGGGGTAATCCGGATTTGTACAATGCCGATAAAATAAAAGTTCCTCCTCACTTGATTGATACCAAGGAAACCCGGGAGAGCCTGGTAAAATATTATGCCGAAGTAACCTATGCAGATAGTTTGGTAGGATATTGCATGGATATGGTAGATAAAAGGAATAAAAATAATACCATCTTTCTTTTTGCCAGTGAGCATGGCAGTTCCCTGCCTTTTGGTAAGTGGACTTGCTACAACATGGGATTAAAAGCAGCTTTTATTGTTCGTTGGCCGCAGATGATTAAGCCCGCTTCCCGAACTACGGTTTTAACGCAATATATAGATGTAGTGCCTACCTTATACCAAGCTGCAGGGGGTAATCCAGATCAACTTCGCGGGAATACAGAAAAAACCATGCCCTTAGACGGCAAAAGTTTTTATGGAGCTATGAAGGGAAATACAGCAGAAGTGAGAACCTATGTATACGGAGTGCATACTACAAGGGGAATCAAAAACGGGTCGGATAATTACCCGGTTCGTTCTATACAAAATAAAAAATACAAATTGATTTGGAACCTGAATTATCAGGAACCTTTTTACTCTTCTGCCTCGAGGGTAGGCAATAAATTATATGAAGGCTGGTTGAAAAAAACGAAGGGCGATAGTCAATTGTTTGCACATGCCAGTCTATACAGAACAAGACCAGAATTTGAATTGTATAATATCCAGGATGATGTTTTTGAATTGAGCAATCGGGTAAATGATGCCAGTTTGCAATCGATTAAAAATACCCTATTCGCCGAGTTAAAAAAGTGGATGGCACAGCAGGGTGATCAGGGGGGCATTACCGAGTGGCAGGCCCTTACCCGATTTAAAGGGGATACATCCAATTGGAAAAATTCGGCCGATTAATTCATATTAAATACCTGCATCAATGAAAGGAAAAATTCTTGTTTTGTTTTCAATGCTCCTGATTTGTTCCGGCATATCGGCGCAAAAAAACAATCCGACAAATGTCAAACCTAATATCATTTTTATTCTGGCCGATGATTTGGGCATAGGAGATGTAAGTGCATATGGTTCCGATCAGAACAAAACCCCTTTTATAGACAAATTGGCTTCCGAAGGAATTCGGTTTACCCATGCCTATACAGCATCCCTTTGCGGACCCTCGCGGGCAAGAATTCTAACAGGCCGTTATGCTTTTAGAACCGGTGCCGTAAATCAAGACCGCGTTGGTCAGATTAAGCCGGCTGCCGAAATGATTACTCCCACCATACTAAAAAAGGCAGGATATGCATCTGCCCTAATTGGGAAATGGAGCCAGTTTGGCGAAACCCCCGCCGCTTTTGGATTTGATGAATATTTGACTTTCAAGGGAAGTGGTGTTTATTGGAGCACAGAGAAAAAAGGAGCGGAAACCTATTTTGTAAATGGAAAGGAACTTCCTTTACCCGCAGATGTTTATATGCCAGATTTGATGCATCAACAGGTAACCAAATATATCTCTGCACATCAAAAAACTCCCTTCTTTCTTCATTATTCCATGGTACATGTGCATGCCAATATTCAGCGAACACCCTTTAGCAAAGCCGGCAGCGATTTATATGCAGATAATACTGCTTATATGGATAAGCTGGTTGGCGACCTAGTGCATGTACTTGATAGTTTGCACATGCGAGAAAATACCGTAATCATATTTATGGGGGATAATGGAACGGCCAGTAAATATGCCGAACGTAGTTCAATAGGGGGCAAACAGTTATCGGGCAAAAAAGGTACGATGCTCGAATGTGGAAGTTTGGTGCCCGCGAGCATCAGCTGGCCCGGGAAGATTAAGCCGGGAAGAATCAGTAATCAATTGATAGATGCCTGCGATTTTCTGCCAACACTGGCTGAGCTTACAGGAGCACCTATGCCAACAGACCGGGTAATTGACGGAAAAAGTTTTTTACCCCTGTTGTTCAACGAATCTGCTTCGCATCGAGACTGGATTTTTATGGAACTCGGTAATCAGTGGTACGTTAGAGATGCCAACTGGAAGTTAACCAGAGAAGAAAAGTTATTTGATATGCGCAATGCTCCTTTTGAGGAAATAGGGGTACAAAAGCCCGACAGTTTACCAGCAACCAAAGCTGCTTTTGCAAAATTGAAAGCTGTTTTAACGCAATTACGTCCCGAAGCAGGTTTTTTAGATGATGGTGATGGAAGTGGCAGACACGCCTCCAATGTGAAAAAAGGGAAAAAAGACGCTGATGATCAGTAATTGCTCTGTCCTTTAAATATTTCCATCATTTTCGGTTTCGAATAGTAAGATTAAAATCAGGGTGTTATGATTGAGATGGCGTTTGTAACAATTTTAGCATCAATATTTTTCACTTTCCCCCGGTATTCGCCATCCATTTGAAAGGGAATTCTTTTTTTACATCGGATATGAACTTGTTGGGCCTTATATACCACCAATTTATCCGGATTAAAGGGCTGATGGGTAAAGAGCATTTTCAAGGTTTCTAGCAGTGATATTTTTTTCATTACTACTACTTCAAAATGATGGTCTAGCAAACTTCCGGCTGGATTGATGATGGCACCGGTTCGGTAGGCGGTTCCATTTGCCAATACAATCATGGCTGCCTGCAGTTGCATCGATTGTCCATCCATCTGAAGGTTAATCTGGTGCATACGAGAATAGTACAATGATTGTAAAGAAGCCCATCCATACCCCCACCAGCCACGTACATTTCCCCGGTTAAATTTTTTCATTGCCCAGGCATTTAATCCGATATCTGCCAAATGCAGGCAAATTTCATTTTGAATAGTGATGGCGTGAATGGTTATTGGTTTTCCAGTAAGCAATATTTGCATTGCCTGAATGGGATCTGAGGGAATACCTAATTCGTAAGCTAATCCATTGGCAGATCCCGCCGGAATAATGCCCAACGGGATTGTACCGATTACTAATGCAGTGGCCACAAGTTTTATGGTTCCATCACCCCCTACGGCTACCACCAAATTTGGCTGGATACTAAGTATTTGTTCTTTGATCTGATTCGAAGTGGTGTCTTTTTCCAATTGCACAAAATGAACATCCACACTTCGGGCGCTAAAAAATTCGGTAATCAAAGAACGCCAGGGTCTTCGAACGGAACCCGAATGGGGGTTGATAAAAAATAATATAGCAGTGGTTGGCATAGTAAATATTACCCGATTGAATACCAAGATATTCCGTAATTTGTAGGGAATGCTCTATGGCAAAGTTACTAAATAGCTCACCGGTTAACCTGAAGATTTATAAAGGATATGGCCACACCCATCATCTGGTAGTGTACGGACATCTGTTACAAGGCAATCCTACCATTCGAGAACGGTTCACTCAAAATATTTTTTACAATATCCGGCACCTGATTCGCTTATTTGCAATCCACCCAATCGCCGATGCCCGTATTCAGTTACAACAACAAACCACCCAATTGGAAACCCGAACCCGGGAAGACGGATTCTTTGAGTTTCATTGGGAATCGCCTCAAGAATTAACTGCCGGGTTTCAGTCAATAACCGTTTCTTATTTAGATAAAGAGGGCAAGGTATTGCAGGAAGTGCTGGGCGAATTATATATTCCTCATTCAGTTCAGTTGGGGGTTATATCCGATATTGATGATACCATATTAATATCTTATTCATCCCGCCTTTTTAAACGGTTACGCGTATTGTTTACCCGGCAACCCCACAGCCGAAAAACCTTTGCCGATATTGTTCATTATTTTACGCTATTGTCGGTATCGCATACTACTCCCGATTTACCCAATCCCTTTTTTTACGTATCCAGCAGCGAATGGAATTTATACGATGATCTTACCGAGTTTTTCTCGCACAATCATCTGCCTGAAGGCGTACTTTTATTGAATAAAATCAAACGAATACAAGAGTTGGGGGCGAGCGGACAAACCCAACATCATAATAAACAGGTTCGGATTGAGCGGATCATGCGCATGTTTCCCAAACAGCGATTTGTTTTGTATGGGGATAATTCGCAACACGATCCCGAAATTTATGCATACATAGCAAATCAATTTCCGCAAAACGTACTTGCAATCTATATTCGCTGTGTGAATCTGAATAAAAAAGCAGCCGCAGAAAAAATTTTAAAAGAATTGAATCAAAATCACATCCATACCCTACTATTTGAACATACCCGGGAAGCAATGTTACATTCAGCTTCAGTTGGTTTGTTGGTTGATGATTCTTTGCCACCTTCTAAATAAAAAAAGAAAACTACTAATTAAAAAATAAAACCTGCATGAAAAAAAAATACTTCTGTTTGCTAATTTTAATGAGCATTTGTGCACATGGAATTTGTCAGCAATTATCGCCTGCCTCGGACAAATGGAAAATGATGTGCGATATCTTGCAACCCATTGTAAGCAAAAAGGCAGACTGGGCAATGCAGCAATCACCCATCACAATTACTGCTTATCAATCTCCTCGCAGTTCGGGTGGTGTGCATGATTTTTTTTCAGAAGGAGACTACTGGTGGCCCAATCCGGTGTCGGCGGATAGTCCATACATACAAAAAGACGGACTCACTAACCCCGATAACTTTGCTTCCCACCGCTTAGCGATGATTCGGTTTAGTCAAATTATGGGCGACCTCGCTTCGGCGTATACACTCACGGGTAAAGATCAGTTGGTAACAGTAGCTATGCAGCATTGTAAGGCTTGGTTTATGGATACGGCCACTGCTATGAGTCCGCATCTATTATATGCACAGGCCATCAAAGGGCGATTTACCGGAAGAGGAGTTGGTATTATAGACACTATCCACTTTATGGAAGTAGTGCAAGCTATTTTAGCCATGGAGAAAAGCCGGGCGGCTAATCCGGAAGTGATACAAGCCTGTCGCAATTGGTTTGCAAAATATCTGGTTTGGTTACAGGAACATCCTTATGGACAAACAGAAAAGAAGGCCGAAAATAATCATGGTACCTGTTGGCTGATGCAGGTTTCGTGCTTTGCAAGATTTACTAAAAATGATACCTTACTAACCCGATGCCGCCAAGAGTTTGAACAAATATTAGAAGCGCAAATGGATGCTAATGGAAGTTTCCCCAGAGAGCTGAAAAGAACCAAGCCTTATGGATATTCATTATTTAATCTAGATGCATTTGCAACGCTTTGTCAACTGTTATCAACCCCACAGCGCAATTACTGGAACTATCAAACCACTGGTGGTAAGAGTATCCAAAAGGGTATTGCATTTTTATATCCTTTTGTGCAGGATAAATCTGCCTGGCCTTATGCGCATGATGTAATGTATTGGGATAACTGGCCTGTTGCCCATCCTTTTTTACTATTCGGTGGCGTGGGACTGAATCAGGAAAGCTGGATTACAACCTGGAAAAAGCTAGATCATGCTCCGGATGAACTGGAAGTAATCAGAAATTTGCCAGTGAGGCATCCTTTGATTTGGTGGGATTTATCTGCCTTCGCTGGGAATTAATAACTCGAATCAATTTTTTAAAAGTTTGCCTTTTAATTTATGTTTTTTATGAAAGGTATGTGTGGTTGCTTGTGTAAAATCGTTGCTGATGATGCTGATATTGCCGTCTGCTTCTAACATGCCCAGGTTAACCTGATCGATACTTTGCACGCCATGTTCTCTAACAGCGGCTTCCAGTTCATGCAAATTGATATCTGCTTTTCGGCAATGTTCTTTTTGGATGGATCCTTTATAAATGAGTACAGTTGCTTCCCCCTGCAATAGGGTATTGAGCGCTTCATTTTTATATAATATTTTTTTGAGGGTATAATTAGCGGCAAATAATGATAGGGCTGCAATTAATCCTCCCGTAAGCGAACTGTCGGAGCCCACCATTGCATTTTGAACGGCATTGCTGATTAATAAAATAAAAACCAAATCTGTAACCGAAAGTTGGGCTAGCTCTTTTTTCCCAAACAAGCGGATAGCAAGAATCATAAAAAAATATACTGCTAACACCCTTACGATAATTTCCAGCCACGGGGGCAGGTGAAGCATCGATAGATTAATAACCAATGGGAATAGCAGCATGTTGATTTTTTTACAAGGTACTATAAAAAAAATCTACTGACTGATAGCAGGGTTGATGAAGGGAACGGCACAGTGGTTTTTTGATAGCCCGCTCAGGTATCCTATTGAATATCGATTTGTGCCTGATTCGAATTCCCTAACAATCGTTTAGCTATTTACTGATTTGCTCAACTCTTTTAACGCAAACACCAGTTGATCCAGTTCATCGGTGGTAGTATACAAGTTAGGTGTTATGCGGCACCCTTGCACATTGGCATAATCTATGGCTACCGTCCATATTTTATATTTTTCCAACAGGGTTTCGGCCTGCAGGGCGGGTTTCATTCCTTTAATGCCCACATTGGCAATGGCACAGGCGCGGTCGGCACTGGTGGGGGTATTCAGCACTACTCCGGGAGTTGCGCTAACTCGGCTGGTCCAATAATTTTGTAAAAAGCGCAGTCGGGCTTCTTTTCTTTCCGCCCCAATCATTTGATAAAACTGAATCGCATCCGCTATGGCTAAATCGGTATGAACGGGATGGGTGCCCAGGTGATTGAGTTTTGAAATGTCTCCCAGCGGGCGATCGCCTTCTGCCAACAATGGCCATATTTTTTGTATGTGCTCTTTTTTCACGTATAACATGCCTACCCCCAACGGTACGCTCAACCATTTATGCAAACTGGCACCATAGTAATCGCATTGTAAATCTGGAATATTGAATTGAATGTGGGCGATGGCATGTGCGCCATCTACCATCACTTCCACTCCTTTGCTATGCGCCATTTCGCAAATTTTACGGATGGGCAAAATTTGTCCGGTAATGTTAATCATATGGCATACCATCAATAAGCGGGTTTTTGGGGTGATGGCATTGGCATACAGTTGCACAATTTCTTCGTCGGATTTTGGATGATTGGGTACTGAGATAATTTTATTTACCACGCCCTGTCTTTTAGCCACCTGCTTAAACATCTCCAGCATGGCACCATAATCTTGTTCTGCCATAACTGCTTCATCGCCTTCCTTCCAGGGGAAGCCACCAATAATCATGTCAAGCGATTCGGTTGTGTTCCTGGTTAAAATCAGTTCATCCGCCGGGCATCCAGTGAAGGCAGCTAATTGGGCTGCCATTTTTTTCTTATTGTCGAATTGCACCGTGCGCATATAATAAGAGCCTTGATAATTTACCTCTCGTATATGCGCTATATATTTTTCTAATAAGGGATTGGGAAGGATATTATAGTATCCATTTTCCAGATTAATATAATCGGGTTTCAATCGATATTCTCCGCGAACCTGTTTCCAAAAGGCATCATCGCTCGCCGTATCTGTAGGGCTGAGGGTGGGCAATTTTTTAGCCCAGGCCGGAACTGAGGCAAGCGAAAAGGGGGCAGCAACTGCAGCCAGGGCCATCGATTGTAAAAAAGTTCTTTTTTCCATAGGTGAAGTGCTTGGGTTGAATGGTATAGTTAGTAAGCAATCATTTTTTTATAAGGGAAGAAAGTTTTGTGTAGCCGATATGCCACTCATCTTCCTTTTCTGTTGAGAGGGGCTTCAATTCAATTGAATACTGTTGCAATAGTTTTTCGGATAGCAGTTCCTCTATCTGATAAGAATCGTCTACATCAATCCCATATTGATCATCAATATGTGCTTCGGCTCCTTTATATCCTGTATGCTTAAAAAATGCGGTTGCTTTGGATGTGCGGATAGCAACTGCCTTGTTGGGAGCCACAATAATCATTTTATAATGGTATTCTTCAAATTCCATCGGTTTGTACCCGCCCAGGTTAATAAAAAACAAGCGGGGCCCCTTGTTCGAGTTGGCTGTATGGGGGGATGATTTTACTTGCACAGCGAATCCGTTAACGGCGGTTACTTCCCGCCAGGCATCGATGTGGATGCGGTGATTCCCCGGCCAGAAAGCAAGCAATTGTGGAACCAGTTCGGAGAGAGCGGGGGCAATGCCAAAAAATAAATCGTGTTGTTCGGTATGCCGGCCCTGCGGTTTGCAGCCAATCAACACCATAAATAGTTTCATACCTTAATATTACTGAAAAATTGCAGTAATTTGTAACCTATGAAAAGATTCGGCGTATTCATATTACTTTTTATGCAGGCATCTCAAATACTGTCGCAGCAGCGGCCAGAAAAAAAGCAACGATTGATGGGTGAGATACAGCAATTGTTTGCTGCCGAGCAGGGGGTTTTTGCCTTGGCGTATAAAAACCTTAGCAGCGGCGATACCCTTTACTGGAATGAGCAGGAACTATTTCATGCTGCCAGCACGATGAAAACACCCGTAATGATTGAAGTATTTCGGCAGGTTGCACTGGGTGCCATAACATTGCGGGATACTATGGTGGTTCGGAAAGAATTTCAAAGTATCGTGGATGGCAGCTGGTATTCCTTACAAGCAGCTGACGATAGTGATGAAGACGTATATGCAAAAATGGGAACCCCCCAAACCCTGCAATATTTGGTGGAGCGGATGATTACCAGAAGCAGCAATGTGGCTACCAATCTGTTAATGAGTATGGTGAAGGGTGAGCAGATAACAGCCACAATGCGCCAATTGGGGGCACCTACTATATTGGTTCGCAGGGGGGTAGAAGATAATAAGGCTTACCAGCAGGGGTTGAATAATGTAACCAGTGCCTACGACTTACAAGTAATTTTTGAGCAGATAGCGCAGGGTAGGGCAGTAAGTGCGGAGGCATCGGCCGATATGGTGAAAATATTGAAACATCAGTATTACAACGATCTGATTCCGGCTTTGCTGCCTAAAGATGTGCAGGTTGCCCATAAAACGGGCTGGATTACTGGAGTCCATCACGATTCTGGCATTATTTATCTCCCGGATGGCAGAAAATATGTATTGGTGTTATTGTCGAAAAAATGCACGAATGAGGCTGCCGCAGTTCAGCTGCTTGCAATGATATCAAGAAAAATATATGATTATTTTATAAATTACTGATTAAAAATATTTTATGTATAAAAATAATATATATTATATATTATTATAATTATTAATAACAATAGTCAATCTAATTCGTTCATATAATATAATATGTGTACAAATGCAGCGTTATCTGTTGGTGTTTGGTCTAAAGGGGTACCTTTTGGCTGGAATCCATCAAATTTGTTAACATATACCCTATAATAATTTAATATAAAATTAAACAAAAAGTTTTTGACACCAAAAACGTGTACATTTGACACGCTTAATAAACCAATAAACTGCCAAATATGAATTTTAAAAAGCTAGTTATGCCCACATTGCTGGGTTTATTTGCTTGCTTGTTCGTGATTTCTGCGCAAGCACAAAACAAAACTATATCGGGAAGGGTTACCGACGCCAAAGACGGTTCTCCGCTTACTGGTGTTTCCGTTGTAGTGAAAGGTTCTAAGTCAGGCACCCAAACGGCTGCTGATGGAACTTTTAAAATTTCTGTACCTTCTTCTACCACCACTTTGGTGATTTCTTCCGTTGGCTTCGCCAATCAGGAAGTAAATGTATCTTCCCGTTCTTCCGTAGAGGTTGCCCTTGCCGGTACCGCCGATCAGTTGAACGATGTAGTAGTAATTGGTTATGGTACTGCCCGTAAGAAAGACTTAACAGGTTCTGT
This sequence comes from Bacteroidota bacterium, assembly GCA_026391195.1. GTDB lineage: Bacteria > Bacteroidota > Bacteroidia > Chitinophagales > Chitinophagaceae > Sediminibacterium. The sequence goes on from JAPLEI010000006.1 coordinate 24,198, forward strand.
TGTGTCTCTTCAGGCAAAGAATTTCAATCAGGGAATGATTGTTTCTCCTTCTCAATTGTTACAAAACAAAGTAGCTGGTTTAGAAGTTACCAACACCAGTGGTCAGCCAGGAGCTGCTCCAACCATTCAAATCAGAGGTACTACCTCTATCCGTTCTAACAACAAGCCTTTGTTTGTAGTTGATGGAGTTCCTTTGGATGGAGGTACTGCTCGTCCGAATATTGGAAATTCATTTGGTTCTACACCTGAATCTGATCCTTTGTTGTTTATTGATCCAAACAGTATCGCTCAAATCGATGTATTAAAAGACGCTTCTTCTGCTGCTATTTATGGTTCTAGAGGTGCGAACGGTGTAATTGTAATTACTACCAAAAAAGCAACTGCCGGTCCTTTGAAACTTGAGTTCGGTACTGACTTTGGCACCAACATTGGTTATATGAAGCGTTTCGAAGTGCTGGATGCAACTCAATATCGTGCAGCGCTTAAAAAATACAATCAGCCAGCAACCTTAGATGGTGGTGGTAATGTAGATGCGTTAAAAGAAATTACACAAAATACTTTGTCTCAGAACTATAACCTAGCGATGAGCGGTGGCAATGATGTTGGTAGATTCCGTGCTTCTTTCTTGGCTTCTAAAAATATGGGATTCCTGAAAAAATCTGCCCTAGACAAATACCTCGCTACATTAGGTGGTAATTATAAATTCCTGGATAAGAAATTAACTTTGGATTTTAGTGTGATTGCCGGTAACTATGCTGAGCAATTAACCAGTATCTCAAATACGGCAGGTTCTCAGGGTAATATTATTTCTTCTGCTTTAAGCTGGAACCCTACTCAGCAACTGGTTGCTCCAGGTAATATTTATCTGTTCCCTAGCAATGGTTCTGGTAATCCACTGGCATTTAATGATGCTTACTCTGATAAGAGCAGTGTATTTTCTTTCTTAGGAAATATTTCTGCTTCTTATAAAATCACTAGTAAATTAGAGTATAAATTCTTATTTGGTATCAATCAGGGTGTTGGTCAGCGTTTTCAGAATTTAGAAGGATGGATTGTGGGTATCTCCGGTGTTTCCGGTTTAGGTACTGCTCAAATTGCCAATGCTAAGCTGAACTCTCAAACCATCAACCATACCCTTACTTACCGCACCGATTTGGCTAAAGACCTATCTTTAGAAGCATTGGCCGGTTATGAGTATTTCAAAACTAATTTCAGCGGTAATGGCGTATCTGCTTCTGGTTTTAATACCAACCTCGATCAAGTTACCAGAATTCCGATTCCTTATACCAGCATGATGACGAATGCTAAGACTCAGAATCCGTTCTATTCTTACACCAATCCTACTGCTGAACTGCAATCATATTTTGCCCGTGCTACATTTAACTACAAGGATAAGTATTTGTTAACTGGAACTTTCCGTGCGGATGGATCTAGCAAATTCGGATCTAATAACAAATATGGTTATTTCCCTTCTGTAGGGGTACGTTGGGTAGCTAGCAACGAAGATTTCCTGAAAGGAAACAAATCAATCAATAACTTATCATTGAGAGCTTCTTGGGGTATCACGGGTAACCAGGAATATCCTGCCGGATCTTCTCAAGAGCAGTTCGCCCTGAACTCCTTTAACAATGCTCCTCAAGTAGTAAATGGCAACCCAAATCTGAAATGGGAAAAATCTACTACCATAAACGCTGGTGTTGATTTTAGTTTGTTAGCTGGAAAGTTATATGGATCGGTAGATTACTATAACAGAAGTACAACTAATATCCTTTTCCAAACCAATGCGATTCAACCCGCTCCTTCTTCTATTTCTTTCATCAACCTCCCCAATGCTAAGTTGAATAACTCAGGGGTGGAATTAGCTTTAGGTGCAACAGTTATGGAAAGAAGCGAGTTTACTTGGGATGTTAATTTTAACTTGGCTTACAATAAGAATATCATCAAAGACTTCAAAGATCCAAATACTGGAAGAGACCTGTTGGTAAATACAGGTGAAATCAGTGGACAGGGTGTTTCTGGAACACTTGCTCAGGTAATGGCTAACAATCAGCCCGTGAACGTTTTCTATCTGAAAGCTTTCAAAGGATTTGATGCTGCTGGTAACCAACAAATTGCCGACAATCCTACTTTCTCTGGAGATCCTAACCCTAGCTATCTGCTTGGTTTTGGAACTACAGTACGTTGGAAGAAATTCACTTTCAACATGAATGCTGGTGGTGCCTTTGGATACCTGATTTATAATAACACCGCTACTTCTGTAACCAACATTGCTGGTATTGCACAAGGAAGAAACATCGACCTGGCTGCTTACAATTCTAAAGAAGGTGTAGGAAGTGGAGTTGGAGCTTCAACCCGGTTCTTGGAAAAAGGTGATTATTTCAAATTGAGAAATCTTACTGTACGTTACTCGTTTGGAAGTGCAGGAAAATATATCAAGAATCTGAATGCATTTGTGAGTGCTACCAATTTGCTGGTATTTACAAAATTCACTGGATTTGATCCTGAGGTTAATATCGACAAGAGCGCAAACTCATATCCTTCAAGATCTATCGAGTATGTGCCTTATCCAACACCAAGAACTATTTCTTTTGGATTTAATTTCAATTTATAATCAAATACCAAAACTTAGCAGTATATGAAACCGTATAATATGATAACAAAATTTGCACTCCCTTTTCTAGCCGTTCTGGTGATGATGGGATGTACCAAGCTCAATGAGAACTTGGGTAGCACGTTAACCAACGCTCAGGTATCTAATGCACTGGGTAGCTCTGGAACTGGATTGCTATTGTCTGCTGCCTATTCAGATATTGGCGGACCGCTTACCAGTCAAGATCAGGTATTCTCTCTAATGGAAAATACCACCGACGAATCACTGGTTCCCACTCGTGGGGGTGACTGGGATGATAATGGTGTGTGGAGAGTATTGCATAACCATACTTGGAATGCAGATCATGGCCAGGTATTGAGTGTTTTCAATAGCCTCAACAAAATCAACTTCGACGCTACCAACGTACTTGGATTTAATCCTTCTGCTCAACAAGCTGCAGAAGCTAAATTCCTTCGTAGTCTGGCGCTTTATTACCTACTTGATTTATACGGACAGTTCCCTATCAGAAATCCAGGTGATAACCTATTGCTGCCTCCTACTGTTAAAGCTGGTGCTGATGGAGCAACTTTTATCATCTCAGAACTGGAAGGCATTATTGCTAACCTGCCTGATGGTCCTTCTGATAAAGCAAACAAAGATGCTGGAAGAACTTTATTGATGAAGTGCTATCTGCAAAGAGGTACTTGGGCCAACCGCGCTGCTCCTACATTCGATGCAGCTGATATGGCTAAAGTAGTTTCTCTCGGAAACACTGTTATCAACAGTGGAAAGTATAGCTACGAGTCAAACTACTTCAACAATTTTAGTCCTACTAACGATAATTCAAAAGAAGCCATTTTCCGGTACAATAACATTTCTGGAGTAGGTGCTAACAATTCTGGAATTGGTGGTCGTTGGAACATGACGTTGCACTATAACTCATATACACCTAGCAATCCAAATGCCGGTTGGAATGGATTCTCTACTATTGGTGATTTCTATGCTTCCTTCAATACTACTGGAACTCCAACTGCTTATGGTCCTGCCGACACTATTTTCGATAATCGTATCGGTGGTCGTGATTTCCAGAATTCTAAGAAAATTTCTGGTATCAATCCTGGCTTCCTGGTAAATCAGCAGTACAACGAAAATGGGGTTGCATTGAAAGATAGAAAAGGAAATCCGTTGGCTTACGATAAAACCATTGCTGCCAACATGATTGAAACAGGAAATAACTTGGAAGTAACTGGTATCCGTATTATAAAATATTCTCCTGATTATGCCCAATATGGTGGTGGACCTGCAGGAAATGACCTCATGATCTTCCGATATCCTGATGTTGTGCTGATGGTAGCTGAAGCTAAAATGAGAACTGGTGACAATGCCGGTGCATTAACTATGGTAAATGCCCTTCGTACTGCACGTGGTGCTGCTCCTTTGGCAACTATGACCCTTGCTAACCCTAACCTGGTTAACGATCCAAATACCTTGATTTCTGAAAGAGGTCGTGAGCTGTATTGGGAAAGTGTTAGAAGAACAGACCTTCAGCGTTTTGGAATTTATCTGAAGCCTTGGCAGTATAAGCCAACAGATGATCCTAAAAATCTGTTGTTCCCAGTTCCTAACCAGGCATTGGCTGCAAATCCTAACCTGAAGCAGAATGCAGGATACTAATTATTTCAATTGAAATATCTTTACAAAAGGCTCCCTTACGGAGCCTTTTGTATTTCTGGCAATATTGCAATCGCGTTCAACCAAAAAGCGTGAAATTCGTTGTAAATATCAAACCTACTATCCACTAGCCCACTGAGTTTTCTTTACTTTGTACTTAATTATTTCGAATGCCAAGCCTCGCCAATCAATATTGTAGATTCTTACTCATTGCATTGATTTTTTCTGCCTGTAATCGTCCGTCTACTGATGAACCCAAGTTATTCGAACTAGTAGAGAATACTGGCATCCGGTTTGAAAATACAGTTGCCGACGAAAAAAAAGAGAATAGTTTTTTGTTTAGAAATTTTTATAATGGTGGGGGTGTTGGATTGGGTGATATCAATAACGACGGACTAGCAGATGTTTTTCTTACCTCCAATATGGGTGAGAATAAACTGTACCTGAACACCGGCAATTTCCAGTTTAAAGATATTACCCAATCTGCAGGCTGTAAACAGGATAGTATGTGGAGTACCGGTGTATTAATGGTTGATGTGAATAATGATGGCTGGCTGGATATTTACGTTTGCAATTCGGGTCACATGACGAATGGTAACCGGTTAAATAAATTATACATCAATAATCACAATCTAACTTTTACTGAATCAGCAAAAAAATTCGGACTGCAGCATAAGGGGTATTCTACACAGGTTTCCTTCTTTGATTACGACCTGGATGGAGATCTTGATTGCTTTATTATTGATAATAGTCCCATACCGGTAAATCAGTTAGGATATAATAATAAAAGAGATTTGCCGCAAGATAAATGGAATGTAGGCGAATTTCTGAAAGGAGGAGGGAATCATTTGTACAGAAATGATAATAACTATTTTACCGATGTAACCACCCAAAGCGGCATTCATAGTAGTTTAATTAGTTTTGGACTTGGCGTATCTGTAGGCGATATTAATCAAGATGGATATCCTGATATTTATGTTTCCAATGATTCTTATGAGCGCGACTATCTATACATCAACCAGAAAAATGGACAGTTTAAAGATGAATTTGAAGATAGGATTAAACATACCAGTTTTTCCTCCATGGGCTCAGATTTGGCAGATATCAATAATGATGGTCTGCCGGACATTTTCAATACCGACATGTTACCTGATAATGATTATCGGTTAAAAACTACGGGTGCATTCGACAATATTGATTTGTTTAATACCAAACTATCTACCGGTTTTTATTATCAATATGTAAAGAATTGTCTGCAGGTTAATACAAGAGGTGGCCACTTTATAGAAACGGGTAACTATAGCGGTATTTCGGCCTCCGATTGGAGCTGGGGTGCATTGATGTTTGATATGGATAACGACGGGATGAATGACATTTATGTTAGTAATGGCGTAAACAGAGATGTTACTGATTTAGATTTTATTGAATTTTTTGCAAACGACGTTATCCAGAAAATGGTACTTACCGGTGAAAAGCAAGAAGTGAATGAGGTGCTAAAACATATTCCGCAGCATCCCCTGGTAAATAAAGTGTATCACAATTTGGGCAACCTGAAGTTCGACGACAAGGCAATCAGCTGGGGATTGCATCAGCCAACATTTTCTAATGGGGCCGCCTATGGGGATTTTGATAATGATGGGGATTTAGATTTGATTGTAAACAATGAAAATCAGCCCACTTTTGTTTATAAAAACAATAGCCGACAAATCAATCGCTACCATTATATTGGCCTACAACTGAAGGGGACTGATAAAAATACTTTTGCTATTGGCACCAAAGTGGATATTTTTCGGGGCAATGAAATTATAACGCGTGAACTATATCCCTGCAGAGGATTTCAATCTTCAGTTGATTATAAACAAATCATCGGATTAGGTGCCAATTCGAAAATCGATTCAATGGTGATAACCTGGCCCGACTTATCGATTACCGCTTATGAACATCCACTTATTGATACGGTGGTAACCATTCAGCAACCGGCTCGTACACTGAGATCACGCAAGTGGCAGATGCCTGTTGCGCCCACTCCTATGTTGAAAGTGGTAGCCCACTCTTTTGATAAGCATACAGAAGATGGGAATATAGATTTCTATTATGAGCGTAATCTTCCCAAACTATTGTCTCGGGAAGGCCCCAAAGCTTCAGTAGGGGATGTAAATGGAGATGGAAGAGAAGATATATGTATTGGAGGGGCTGCCAATCAACCTACCCAGGTTTATCTGCAACAGGCAAATGGCAGGTACGAAAAAATGAAACAACCTTCCCTTGATTTATATAAAGATTTTGAAGACGTAACACTTTTGCTGTTTGATTCGGATAAAGATGGTGACCTCGATTTATTGATTTGTCCAGGTGGCAATAATGCCCAGCCCACAACCCGAACCATGCAACTGCGTTTGTTCAGGAATAACGGTAAAGGAAATTTTGAAATAGATGTAAATGCATTTCCTGCCGCAGGGATGAATATAGGTGCTGCAGCTACTTACGATTACACCGGCGATGGTTATCCAGATTTATTTATCGGGGGTAGGAGTGATCCAAGAAACTACGGCGTTGATCCCGAAAGTTATTGTTTGGTGAACAATGGAAAGGGGCAATTTGTAAAACTGGCGCCTGAAAAATGCGGAGCCATTGCTAAGATTGGAATGGTTACAGCAGCAGAATGGGTAAATATATCCGGAGACGCCCAAAAAGAATTGGTAATTGCGGGAGAATGGATGGCCCCCCGCATTTTTTCCTATACCCAACAGGGTTTTGTTGAAGTTGCTACCAATCTTTCAGATTTATTCGGATGGTGGGAATCCATGGCAGCTGCAGATTTGAACGGGGATGGACTAACTGATCTAGTATTAGGAAATATTGGCGAAAACTTTTATCTCCGACCAGATAAGGATCACCCAATCAAATTATGGCTGAATGATTTTGATCAGAATAATGCCAGTGATCGGATTTTAACCAGTACCATCAACGGGAAAGATATGCCGGTGTTTATGAAGCACGAGATGGAAGATCAATTACCTTCTCTGAAAAAGAAAAATTTAAAACACCGAGATTACGCTGAAAAATCTTTTCAGGAATTATTTTCACCGGCAATCGTGAAGAGTTGTAAAGTGAAAACATTCAATTACGGATCTTCCATCATCGCGTATAATCTGGGGAATGGAAAATTTTCTATTCAAAAACTACCCGTTCCTGTTCAACTATCTTCGGTGAACGCTCTCCTATGTTCCGATATCAACCAGGATAATTTTCCCGACATTCTGCTGGGTGGGAATGAATTTGGTTTCTTACCTCAGTTCGATCGGCTGGATGCCGGAAGAGGAGCTTTGCTGTTGAATAATGGCAAAGGTGGCTGGCAATATCTGCCGTCGGATCAGTCGGGACTGAACATAGATGGACAGATTCGCGATATCAAAGAAATAAATAAAGGGGCGAACCGGCAATGGATCTTTTTGAGAAACGATGATGTGCCAGTTCTAATCCGAATGGAAAACACACTTTCTATAAAAACAGCCCTATCTGCCCGCAAATGAAATTAATCACTCGCATATATAATGGGTTTTCTGTACTCCTATTAATAGTTGTTATTACCGGATGCAAGCAACAAACCAACCAATTACCCGCCTTATTTGAAATCCTTGATAGCAGTAAAACCGGGTTACATTTTGCCAATCGTTTGCATCCTACAGATTCCTTGAACATGTTTTCATACATGTACTTTTATAATGGAGGTGGCGTAGGTGCAGGGGATTTTAACAATGATGGACTGGTAGATGTATTCTTCTCTGCGAATCAAGGCGCCAATACCCTCTACCTGAATAAGGGTAATTTACATTTTGAAGATGTTAGTAGCCAGTCAGGTATCACCAACGATGGCGGATGGTCTACCGGTGTATCTATTGTAGACATTAACCATGATGGCTGGTTGGATATTTATGTTTGCCGGGTAGGAGACTTTGTTTCTCTGCATGCAGGCAATCAGTTATGGATATGCAAGGGACTGAATAAAAATGGTACTCCGGTTTATGAAGAATCGGCAGCCAAATATGGATTAGATTTTAAGGGGTTCTGTACCCAAGCTGCTTTTTTTGATTATGATTTGGATGGCGATTTAGACTGCTTTCTGTTAAATCATTCTGTTCATCGCAATGGATCCTTTGCTCCCAGGGCCAACTTTTTGGGCACCTATCATCCGCTGTCTGGCGATCGGATGTATCGAAATAATGGGGAACATTTTACCGATGTTACCAAGGCCTCCGGAATCAATAGCTCTGCTATCAGTTATGGATTGGGAATAGCGATAAGTGATTTTAATCACGACGGATATCCAGACCTCTATATTGGCAATGATTTTCATGAAAATGATTATCTCTACATCAACCAAAAAAACGGACGGTTTTCCGAGGAGCTTACCAGCCAAATCATGCATACCAGCCAGTTTTCTATGGGGGTAGACATTGCCGATGTAACCAACGACGGCTATCCCGAAATTATCTCCATGGATATGCTGCCATCCGATCCCTATATTTTAAAACGCTCCTTAGGCGAAGACGAATTTGATATTTTCAATTATAAAATTGCTGCGGGTTATAACCATCAATATACCCGGAATAATCTGCAATTGAACCGACGGAATGGTATGTTTAGTGAAGCAGGTTTATATGCCGGAATATTTGCTACGGATTGGAGTTGGGCCCCTTTGTGGATGGATATCGATAATGATGGTAAGAAAGATTTATTCATATCCAATGGCATTCCTAAGCGGATGAATGATATGGACTATGTGAACTTTGTTTCCAATGAAGAAGTTCAGCAAAAAATCAGTACCAACAGTCTCAATGAAAAAGACCTCGCGCTGGTAAATAAATTTCCCGAAATAAAAATTCCCAACCGACTTTTTCTGAATACCGGCGAACTGAAATTTGCAGATTTGGGTAGCCGTATCAGTAATAACCAGCCCACCTATTCAAATGGGGCCGTATATGCTGATTTTGATAATGATGGTGATTTGGATGTGATGGTAAATAATATTGATCAGGCAGCGCTATTATATAAAAACAATCAAAATGCTTTTTCAGGGGATACGGCTTATTCAGTAACCCTTCAACTCAGGGGAGAAATGGGCAATCCCAGGGCAATAGGTGCTTCTGTAATACTATTCTATCCGGGAGAGCTAAGAACCTACGAAAAATATCCGGTAAGAGGATTTCAGTCGAGTATGGAAGTGCCGCTGCTAATTGGTTATGGAAAAAAACTACCAGATTCAGCCTGGTTAATATGGCCTGATCATACCTGTGAAAAAATAAACTGGCGTTTATCCGACAAACAAATTACGTATACGTACAAAAAGGGTTTGCCGAAGTTCAATGATCAGTTGATACTGAGTAGGTGGAAAGAGCCCGCTAAACCCATGGTGGATATCACCCAACAAATGGGGTTGGACGCCAATCATATTGAAAATGTATTTGGGGAGTTCGACCGGGAACCTTTGATTCCACATATGCTTTCAACCGAGGGGCCAACAGCAGCTGTTGCTGATGTGAATGGGGATGGACTGCAGGATATTTATCTAGGCTCTTCCCGTGATCAGGTGGCGCAACTATTTCTTCAGCAAAAAGATGGGCACTTTGTAAAAAAGCGGGAGCCTGCTTTTGAGGCAGATAGTGTATATGAAGAAACCGGTGCTGTATTTGCGGATGTTGACAGGGATGGATGGGTTGATTTAATAGTAAGTAGTGGCGGGAATGAATTTTTTGGTCCGCATCCTAATTTGTTGCCCCGCATTTATCATAACGATGGTAAGGGTAATTTCAGTAAAACAATCGGTACCCTGCCTGATATTTTTGTTAATGCCTCCTCTGTTGCAGCTGCAGATATTAATGCCGACGGAGCCATTGATTTGATTATTGGCGGAAGGAATATCCCCTATGAATATGGGGCACCTGCCCGCTCTTACATTTTGATGAATAAGGGGAAAGGAATTTTTAAAGATGAAACAGCCAAGGTAGCTCCGGAACTAAGCAGCATTGCCATGGTTACCCATGTTTGTGTAACCGATTTGAATCACGATCAGCAACCCGACCTTATAATTGCTACAGAGTGGGATGGCATTTACTCCTTTATCAACCAAAAAGGCAGTTTTGTAAAGCAGCAGATTACCGATCAAAAAGGATGGTGGAATTTTGTACTGCCCCTAGATGTAGATGGTGATGGTGACCTAGATCTGGTTGCAGGAAACTTAGGCTTGAATAGTCGCCTGAAGGCAACTAAACAGGAGCCACTCAATTTGTATGTGGGTGATTTTGATGGAAATGATCGAAAAGAACAACTACTTACCTATTATCTTGAGGGAAGGGAAATTCCCTTCAACAATAAAGATGAACTTCAGCGACAACTCCCTTCCTTAAAGAAAAAATATTTATACGCAGCTGATTTTGCCAAAGCAAGGCTTACCGATATTATCTCCTCCGAACAACTCAATGCTGCTACTCACTATCAGGCAGATCAGTTGGCTAATGTGGTGTTGTTGAACGATGGCCAACAACATTTTACCCTAAAGCCCCTGCCCTGGTTGGCCCAGCTAAGCAGTATGCGGGATGCGGTGGTAGTGGATGCAAATGGCGATCAGTTGCCCGATGTGCTGATGGTTGGCAATTTTTATGAGTCCAATATTCAAATGGGCAGGTACGATGCAGACTTTGGAACAATTCTTCTGAATAAGGGGAAAGGAAGTTTCACCGCCGAAAACATAAATGGACTAACCATCAAAGGTCAATCCAGACGAATACTACCTATTCAAATTAAAGGGAAACCCTCATGGTTAGTGGCGCGAAATAATGATAAAGCCATGCTAATTCAGTTTGCGCAATAGTGGGGGCATTAGCAGAACCAACCTGGCGATTAATAAACTGGTTCGTACAAGCGGGTAATCCATCTGCTGCTATCTGTTTGCAACATTCTATCAGTAACTAACATGGTAAAACTCATAGCCATGGAAGTTTTTTTATAATCTTGAAAGTACTGTTTTAACTGAGCGGCGGCCCATTTTACCTTATTTTCCCCTCCCAACACTTCCGTAACCATAAAGGAGCCCTTTACCATATATTTTAGCGAAAAATTATTTTTTTCTGGAATGCGGGTAGTAACAGGAACGCCTGCCATCAATTGAAATTGCTGATCATCATAACGGGTAACATTGTAAATCGGGCTGCCGGTTGGCTTGGTTCCTTGGGCAGTTATATAGGCTTCTATTTTTCTAATTAGGGCGTAACGTTCCATTTGATTCGGAACCGAACGAGTGAGCACACGGGCTGTAACAAATAGCGTGTCGGGTAATTGTGTTCTTTCAATGTTAATTCCATATACTTTTTCAATATGAGAGAAAAACCGGGCGCATGAGTTGAGGGCGGTATCCATTTGTTCTTTGATTGATCGGGCTTTCCAATAATTATTAATCCGCTGGAACGGATTGTTCCCACTTTCTAGTTGGCAGGTCCATTCTATTCCCGTTGAATCGGTCCGAAGGGGTACTAGCGACAAGCGGCTAAGCAAAGCCGGATCAGTATTCCGCTGGATGGCTATTTCTACCGATTTATAAAACTTTTGCGATAAGGTGAATGTATAATCTTGTTGTTGAAATCTGGCCGGGCGAAACTTGTTAAGCTCAGTATTCGGCCACCAAGCAGGCCACTGAGCCTCATCCAGCAGCAATCGCTCAATTGCTACGTCGGGACTATGGGCGATTTTAGCCGCAGAAATCATAATTCGGGAGGGTATCAGTAAGTAGATAAGTGCAATGGCAGCCAAAACAAAGCCGATAACTAGAAACAATACCTTTTTCATACGATGTATCCTTTTGGAACGTGTAAAATTACAGATAATCCGCTATGGTACTCTTTGTTCACGTAGGTTTGTTCTATTTTGTAGGGGCTGCGGAACAAAATGAAGCAATTATGGCTATTACTGAAAATTAGCCCTTAAAAAAGATAACTTTGTTTATTAAACCTTTCTGCCTTGCTTGCCAAAATGAATAAGCATTTCTGGATAATTGTGTTAGCAATAGCGGTATTATTTACTGCTTGCAGGCGCAGTTCTGCGGATTCCGGGGAGGCAGTATTTTCGTTGTTATCTCCCCAGCAAACGGGTATCGATTTTGAGAACACGGTAACAGATTCCCGTGAAATGAATATTCTCAATTATCATAATTTTTATAATGGGGGAGGGGTTGCTATTGGCGATTTAAACAACGATGGACTGCCCGATATGGTATTAACTGCCAATCAGCTTTCTTGTAAAATTTATTTTAATTCAGGGGGTCTTCGCTTTCGGGAAGCAACTAAGGAATCGGGTTTTATTAGTAAACATAGCTGGCATACCGGTGTTACATTGGCTGATGTAAACAGCGATGGTTGGTTGGACATATATATATGCAATGCCGGAATACTCCCCGGCGACGACCGCTCGAATGAACTATTTATCAACCAGAAAAATGGTACTTTTCTCGAGCAGGCACATCAATATGGATTAGATGATAAAGGGGCGTCTACCCAAGCTACCTTTTTTGATTATGATCATGATGGTGATTTAGATTGTTTTGTATTAAATAAC
>JAPLEI010000048.1 GCA_026391195.1 Bacteroidota bacterium
AATAATGGGTCGGGTGCGACTAACCGTAGTATCATTAAAAGCGGGGTTCGACAAAGAATTATAACAAGAGATGATCGTCCAGCGTGCCTGATCACTTTTATTAGCTTCGCTCCGATGAAGGAGGTTGCTGTGAAAAAAAAGCGCATCGCCGGGCTCTAGTTCAATATATTCATGCGGAAGGGTAGTAAGCGCATTATTTACCATTTCCATATCGGCACCTACCTGTTCTCCGGCAAATCCATGGTTTACTCTTCCCATTTTATGAGACCCCTTAATAACCTGCAAACAACCATTTGCCCGATGGGCCGAAGTTAGTGCCACCATACAACTCACGAGTTGATCGGGAAACAAAAACTGATTTTTATACCAATAGCCATAATCCTGGTGCCATTCCCAGGCACCGCCCACGCCAGGCTCTTTTTGCATGAGCTTCGTATGAAAATGACAAACCGGTGAATTGCTGTCTAACAACAAAGCTGCTCCCTTTACCATCCGATCACTTCGCAATAGTAAACTATACACATCCTCCCCCGGCGTATACCATAAAGTAAGTTTGGTTTGTTTTCCAGCCTTGTCGGTAACCTCTGTAGCATGTTGCTGCATCACCCGGTCGCCCACGGCTATGGAATACAGTTTATTGATTTCTTCTATTGAAAAAAAATTGCGCACCAGCACATATCCATCCCGATGAAAATGCGCAGCATCGGCCTGATTGAGGTGATAAGCCATATAGGGTGTTAATTATATGGGTAAGATACAAAATGTTTTGAAACTACTTTTCGCTAACTACCAGCTTATCGCGTAAACTCAATGATGTGCTCCGATGCATAGGAATCATCTCCGGGCTTAATTCGCTTTACATAAAAACGGGCTCGCTTACCCAGTCGAACGCAGGTATATTTCTCCCGAATCGTTTCCGGCTCATTCAGCGGCTGCAAAGAGGGATACCATAAAATGTACCCGGGCTTCTGAAATAATAATTGCGGAGTGGTCCAGTCCTGGCTATTATTTCCTTCTCCCAGATTTTCGTGGCGGTTGAAGGATATATAAATCTTGTCGCCCTGCCAGGATTTCCCCTCTACCCTACCCATCAGCATTACCCAGCATTTCAGGTACGTGTTCCAGCTTACAGAGGGCCCCCAATGAAATCCACCTCCCGGAGAAGAAGCCGGTCCCCCGCCACGAGCGGTATCAATTTGTAAAGAGGATACCGGCTTCCCTATTCCATTGTGCGGGGCTGTAAATGCTTTTCCATCCCAGCGAAGGGCTTTCCCTTCGGGAGCGTCTAAATCTTTTAGACTGATGCGAGCAATACTGATGCATTGACCACTTCTTTCGATATCAGCATTATATTGGGCAGAATCATAAGTACCCGGATATCCATATTCACCATAAAACAAATACAGATATTCGCCACTTACTACCGCAGAAGGATCTCCCACTCCTCCTGCAAAAGTATTGGAACTGTTTTGCGGTTTTAATATCATACGGGCATCTAGGTCTTCAATAAACAATCCTTTATTCTCCCAATTTTTTCCGCCATCGGTAGACTTCATAATTCCAATTCTACAAACGGCATCCGGACTTTCGGGACCGGTGAGCCCTTGTGGCCATTTTTTATTATGGTAGCCCTGGCCCGTAGT
>JAPLEI010000057.1:0-29957 GCA_026391195.1 Bacteroidota bacterium
GTAGGCAAAATGGCGGTTATTCGTTTCCAATCAAATCCAGATTTCATTGCTTGCAATACGGCAATAAAATCTTGAGGTGTAAACAGGTTATAGCGACTCAGTCCACTGCCATCTACCCACTTAGGTTTTTGTGGCAAAAAATTTACATCATTGTTCAGCAAACTGTCTACAACCATTTTGGTATTCATCACAGCAAAACGTTCATTGCTAACCATGAGTAAGAGCTGTTCGGCAAAAAAATTGTCGCTTCGGTGCATCATGGTAGATAATACAGAATCGGTAGGTTGAGATTTGATGGTTACTACATCGGGCCAGCGTTCTAGCCTGAATGCAGGAGATTCAACGGTTGTATGCAGTGTATCGGCAAGTAATTTCGCCAGACGGCCCGCTGTTCCTACCCGAAAGGGCATGGCCGATTGCTGAAAAGGTTTGTTAGCAGGAACTGTATAAAATGAATCACTGCCTAACGAGCGGGTAATGGAAAATTTTCCATCAGCCGGCATCAATTGTGCAGGTAGCATGCCATCGGGAATGGAAGTAATGCCTGCTAAATTTTTTTGAAACTGCGCCAGGTTACCATATACAGGAAATACAGATCGCTCGGGCATATAATCACTGGTATAATCGTCCCATGCCCAACCCGCACCCAGTGCCGGCTCTTTCCAGTTACTAGAGGAAAGTAAAATTTTGTTTTGTTGCTTCAAAAAATGATAGGCGGGCTGAAATGCATATTCACTGAGGAGAAAAGTTGGATCGGCATTTCCTTCTACTTCCACCACGCCCTTTCCTTTATCTACATATCGCAAAGCAATTAAACTATCGCCTAAGTACCGCAGGGCAGCATAACAAGTGAACAATTTGGTATTACTGGCCGGTACAAAATATTTATCGCCCTGATAGTTGTAGAGATATTCCCCGGTAGCCGCATCCATTATAGAGATGCCTACATGAGCTGGAGCCATAACGGGTTGTTGCAATACTTGCTGTTGGGCATCCCTGCTTATTTTACTGCTGATACTACAGGCATTCAGCAACAGCAAACAAAGTAAGATTAAAAGGTTACTACCATTACGCATAATATCAATTATTAATTATCCGCCACACAATTTGCAGGCAATTATTAAATATACGAATTGATACTGGAAAAATAACCTCAACTCCGCTCAACCGCTCTCAGCCAGGCTTCGGGAATGTCATTTTTACTGGCGGTTAGATAGTCCTGATAACTGCAGGCTACATAGCTTTTTTCGCTTATTTGCATCCACCAACGGCCAGAGCGCTTACTTTGCAAGAAGGTGGTAGAAACCTCTGCAAAAGCCATATTAAAATGATTGAATTCGTGGGTATGTTCCAATTGGGCTTCTTCTTTTCCGCTGCGAATTCCATCCATCAGATACCAGATCATATGGGCCATTTGTTTGGCAGTCATTGAGTGAACATCATTTCCCGGATCGTATCCATATAATCCAATGCTACTGCATTGTCGGCTCATTCCGGCATATTGCATCAGAGTGCAGGCTTCTTCGCCTGTAAAACCATTGGGAGTTACCCGATTTGCAGGCGCATGGGCATGTTGAATAGCCGCTATATCAAAACTTACGAAATGACTATTCCGAATGGCAGGTTCCATTTGCTCGATGTCTTCTTTCACTTTACCCACGCGAAAACAATCAAACCGAAGCTTATCAATCATTTCCAACATATCGGGATGCATAAAATAGCTTTGGAAGCCAATATGCGTATAATGACGAAGATGGTTAGGCAAACCGGTAAACATATCTACCAGAAAAATATCCTCCGGTAACACGCCTTCCATATCAAGGTCAATTTTGGCATCAATCACTGTAGCATCAATAATGCGATTCAAATCGCCATAGGCCTGATACTGAGCCAAGGTGTTATCATGAGAACCTCCAACAATCAACACTTTTTTTCCGGCGGCCACCAACTCTTTCACTACGGTTTTCAGGGCAGCATAACTATCCTGCAGCGAAGAACCGGCCCTGATATTTCCCAAATCAGCCAGTTGCACATCTGAATGCCAGTGAAATAATTGATACAGTTCTTTTCGTATACAATCGGCGGCGTTGGAAGGTTGTTTGCCCGGACCCGCCCCCCGCATTTCGCAACAACCCAACAAAACCAAATCAGCAGTGCTGATGTCGGGAATAGCTGTTTCATGTAAAAGAATATGCCTACCCAGCTGATTGTCTTTAAATCCTTCATCCTCCATGATGGAGGCAACTGAAATTGGGGTAAGAAAATCGGCAAGGGCCTCAAAAGACATAAAAATATATTGAATACTATCAACGAAAAATTGGTCAATATATTGCCTGAAACAGCATGAAAACTGGCAGTTTCATCACCACGGTACTATTCGGAAGTAAATCGGTAGCCTACGCCTCTAACGGAATGAAAGAATCGGGGTTGACGGCTATCCCGTTCGAAATATTTGCGAAAATTTAAAATAAAATTATCGATGGTTCGGGTGGTTGGATATACCTGATATCCCCATACCAATTGTAAAATTTTTTCGCGAGGTACTACTTCCTGCTGATGCTCAATCAGTAATCGAAGGAGCATGATTTCTTTCTTACTCAAGCTCAGTTCCTGACCTCCAAAATTGAGTGCCTTTTGGGCTGAAAAATAAATGGTATTGCCGCCAAACTGATAGGTATCCGGCAGCGACACCAACTGTTTGGATTTATTATTTTTTTCAATCAGCTTCCCAATTCGCAAGAGCAGTTCTTCTAAATGAAAGGGTTTGGTAAGATAATCATCAGCCCCCAGCCGAAGTCCCCTCACTTTATAATCACTCGAGTCCCGTGCACTCAAAATTAAAATGGCCACTTCGCGGTTTTGAAGTCGGATGGCTTCGGTAGCACTGATGCCATCCATTTCGGGCAACATCACATCCATTATAATTAAGTCGAAATGGGCCTGCTCACACAAACGAATAGCCGTAGCGCCGTCGGAAGTGCAGGTTACTTCATATCCCTCCAACTCGAGATTGAGTTTGAGGGCTTCTTGAAGATGTTCCTCATCTTCCACCAATAATATTTGTGGTTTAGGATGCATTTATAATTGGAAAAAGAACAGCGAAACGACTGCCCCCGGTTAACTGATTGGTAACAGTGATGGTAGCACCATGACTTTCAGCAATTTTTTTACAAAGATACAGTCCCAGTCCGGTTCCCTTTTTTTGGCGGGTCCATTCACTTCCGGTGCGGTAAAACTTTTTAAAAATATTCCGCTGCTCTCCTTCTACAATTCCAGGGCCTTGGTCGGAAACGGAAACTTCCCAGCCAGCAGTCAACCTTTGAAGGGCCACTTCAATGGGTTTGCCGGCGGGGGAATATTTGAGGGCATTTTCAATCAGATTATTCATCAAAATCAGCAGCAGCCATTCTTCTCCTAATATAGTAATATCCGAATCAGCCCCGAGTATAATCTGGCTATTTGTAAAGCGCGCCCGATTTTCTTCCACCGATTGCTGCAATACAGCCGACAGATTTACGGGCATGGCAGTGGCACGATACAGTCCACTGTCGAACTGCGAAGCCAACAAAATATTACTGCAAAGGGTATTCAGCCGATTGGTTTCTACCAGGGAGTTATTCAATAGTTTTTGTTGGGTAGCGGTATCTAGGGTTCTTTTTTGTAAGGTTTCTAAATTCAATTGGGTAATGGCAATGGGGGTTTTGAGTTCATGCGAAATGGCCATCATCAGATTTTGTTGTTGCTCCGAAAGGCGAAATTGGCGGCGGGTAGCGCGGAATACAAACACTGCCCCTACCAATATAAATGCGAGAAAAGTAAGGCCCTCGGCCATGTATTGGATGGTTTTTCTATCGGCATATCGCTGAATTTCCTGCAAGGGTGCGGGGTGATTTTGTGATGTGGCAGGAATCTGTTGCAAACGGATTTCTTCAATCAGTCGATTTTGTTTTTCCAGTGCAAAAAACCAATAGGCCAGCGCCAGTATCATGTAAAAAAGCAAGGCCCAAAAAATAATGCTTAATATATTTCTCTTAATGGGGCGATGGCTAAGCGATATCATGGAACAGATTTTTCTACCCGCAAGCCCGCCTGTAATACTTTTTGAAGGGGATCTTCGCGCATGATTTGTCGCAAAACAAAAGTGTATTCGCCGGCTACCAGCCGAACGGGTTGTTGGGTAATGCGAATCCGATGATCATACACATCATCCATCCCAACCCCCTGCCATCCTTTTTTATTATCCCCCAAGGTTAGCATAACTGTTTGCTTTTTGAGCGTATCTCCCGGGGCACGGGTACCAACCTCCAGCCACAGATTATTATAATGATAGGCATCTTCGTGCCGAATAATTGTATAAATATGATACCGGGCAGCCGTATCTGTAATCCGAAAGCGAAAAACACAGGAATCACCGGATGCCCATTCATGGGAAGGGAATGGCCGTATCTGCTCATACACATTCAGCTGACGGCAGGCTGCAAATGAGCCCAACAAAAACATCAACCCTATCAGTTTTTTCAAGTTAGCCCGATTTTATGCAAAGATAATAGCTGGTTATGCAATCTGCACAGCAAGAATTCAAAAATCAGAGAATATTCAACACCTGTTCCTTGGCTTTTTCCAGCTCATCCTTCATTAATATAACCGCCTGCTGAATTAACACATCATTGGCTTTGGAACCGGTTGTATTAATTTCACGCCCAAACTCCTGCAGTATAAAAGATAATTTTTTGCCTTTAGCAGCTTCGGCATCTGCCAAAATCGAACGGAAATAATCACAATGATTTTTCAGGCGAACCTGCTCTTCACTGATATCAATTTTCTCGATGTAATAAATCAATTCCTGCTCCAAACGATTCGAATCATAATTTTCCTTCCCCACCTGCTCTTCCAAAAGTTTTCGAAGATTGTCTTTTACCCGAACCCGCCGCTGGGGTTCTAGGGAGGCTATCAAAGTCTGTTGTTCCTCAATATTAGCAACCCGCAATAACAGGTCCTTTTCTAAAGAGGCCCCTTCGTTTAAACGGTGCTGGTTTAACAGATTAATGGCATCTGCCAAAACCAACCTGAATTTTTCCCATTCCTCGGGAGTAAGCGTTTCCGTGGTAGGAACAATTACTTCGGGTAGTTTAAGTATGGTAGACAATATATCTCCCGTGGCAATTGATAAATCGGCTGCCAGTTTGGCTACCGGCTCGTAATATGATTTCGCCAGTTCGGTGTTGATGGAAATTGGCTTGGATGCACCATTCATTTTAATATGAATAATACATTCAACACTACCCCGCAGCAAACCTTCAGACAACTTATTGCGGATATCAAACTCAAAGGGTTTTAATAAAGCCGGGAGCGTAAGCCGCAGGTCGAATTGTTTGCCATTGAGCGAGCGGATTTCTACCAGATAGTTTTTATCTCCAATTGTTTGCTCTGCCCTTCCAAAACCCGTCATTGAATACAACATATACTATTTCAAATTATATAAATGAAGCAAAATCCCGTCCTCTTGTTGGAGTGTGGGAACAACATTCCAGATTTATTTCTGCAGACCAAAGATGGAATGCCTGACGATTTTACCACCGAATTTGGCTGATAAACAGGCATTGGCCAAAGAAGTAAATTACCCATTCCGGCTACAGAAATGCAGGTAGAAATGTTTGGTAAGCGACAAGGTACAAATTTTACCAATATGCTGCTATTTTTGCAGTTGGATACCCAATGCCGGATAAATGTATTAATTTCTCGCTGCAGCTATGATTTACGATTCAAACACCCTACAACACCTCACCCGCGAAACACAGCGACTATTGCCGCAGGCGCAATCAACCCCCTTTTGTGCGGATGAAAAAGACATGGCCCTACTGCGGGATATTTTGCATTTTCACGAACATCGGTATTATGTGTTGAATGCGCCATTACTTGCAGATTATGAATACGATCAGTTATTCAAATGGCTGGTAGCCACTGAACAGCAATTTCCAGAAAAGCGTACCCCCGACTCACCTACGCTTCGAATAGGCAGCAGTTTAAATAGCCAGTTTCAAACTGTAGCACACCTGGTTCCGATGCTCAGCTTAGATAATAGCTATCAGCCGGAAGATTTGATAGACTTCAATCGCAAAGTATTGGAACTATCAGGCGCTACCCAGGTAACTTACTGTGTAGAGCCTAAATTTGATGGCGCCAGTATTTCGTTACTCTATGAGAACAACCGATTAACCCGCGCCACTACCCGGGGAGATGGGGTGGAGGGAGAAGAGATTACACAAAATATTCGACAGATTCGTTCGATACCGCTGCAAGCATCCTTTTCCGATTTTGGAATTAAACAGATTGAAATTCGGGGGGAAGTAATTATGAGCAAGCAGTCATTTGATGCTTTCAACCGCGAGCTAAGTGCCCAGGGATTGAATGTTTTGGCCAACCCCCGAAATGCAGCTGCCGGAAGCCTACGAATGAAAGATACCCGTGAAGTAGCCCGTCGCAAATTAGATGCCTTTTTGTATCATATCAGCTATGTGTTACTGGATGATTCGAATAACAACCAGGTACAAGCAGCCGTAGCAAGGGGTAAACAAAAACTGGCAACCCATAGTGGCAGCCTAGAACTATTATGGGAACTGGGTTTCCGTTCTCCAGAAAAAGAAAAACGCGTATTAGCATCAATCGATCAAGTAATTGATTATTGTTCCGAAGCAGAGGCAGGCAGAGATAATTTACCTTACGAAATTGATGGGATGGTAATTAAGGTAAATAACATCGATTTGCAAGATCAATTAGGGATGACTTCCCATCATCCCCGCTGGGCTATTGCCTATAAGTTCAAAGCCCGGCAAGCCACTACCCAACTGTTGGGTGTTGAATTTCAGGTTGGCAGAACCGGAGCCGTTACACCCGTTGCCAAACTGGCGCCCGTTTCGGTGGGGGGTGTAACCATCTCAAGTATTTCTATCCACAACGAAGAATATATCCGCGAAAAACAATTGATGATTGGAGACAGGGTATTGATTGAAAGAGCAGGAGATGTGATTCCCCAGATTGTGCAATCGCTGCCAGAACTAAGAAACGGTTCCGAATCTCCCATTCAATTTCCAACCAATTGTCCGGTTTGTAAAAGTGAATTGTTTAAAGAAGAAACCGAAGCGATATGGAGATGCATCAACATTGAATGTGAAGCACAGGTGATTGAAAAAATCATACACTTTGTTAGCAAAGATGCAATGGACATCAAAAGCTTTGGAGAAGCGAATGTGAGAAAGTTTTATGAAATGGGTTTGCTGAAAGATATACCGGGCATCTACACCCTGCCACTTGATCGGGTAGCTGGTTTGGAAGGATTTGGGAAGAAGAGTATCGACAACTTACAAGGGGCTATAGAAGCATCGAAACAACAACCCTTACACCGACTTATTTATGGATTGGGCATTCGTTTTGTGGGAGAAACTACTGCCAAAACATTGGCCAATCCTATTACCCATTTATTAGATTACCAAAATATTTCGGAAGAGCAATTAATGGCGCTGGAAGATGTTGGCAAAAAAGTGGCCGCCAGTATCCATGCATTTTTCAGTAACCCTCAGAATATTGAGATGCTGGAACAACTAGAAAAACTGGGGGTTCAGCTGGTGAATCAAAAAAGGGAAGTGCCAGCCTCGGGAGCGCTTACGGGAAAGAGCTTTTTGTTTACCGGTACCCTTAATCAATTCACCCGAAAGCAAGCCGAAGAGATGGCCGAAGCACAGGGAGGTGTTATTGTGGGAAGCGTGAGTGCCAAATTAAATTATCTGGTAGTTGGGGCCGATGCCGGCAGCAAACTGGAGAAAGCAAAAAAGATAAATACCATCCATGTTATTTCCGAGGAGGAATTTATTCAGTTGATACAGACCACACAAAATAATGCACCCGCCTAATCCAAATACCATGATACAACCTGCTACGCTTCGTTTTATAAAAGAGCTAACAAAAAACAATCACAAAGACTGGTTCGACGAACACCGAAAACAATATGAAACTGCAAAACAAAATTTTCGCGTGCTGGTAGAATTGATTATTCGGGAACATAGTAAAAAAGACAGTAGCCTTGCTGCGCTCAGTTCGAAAGATTGCATGTTTCGGATTAACCGGGATGTTCGATTCAGCAAAAACAAAGCTCCTTATAAAACCAATTTCGGCGCAAGCATTCAGGCAGGGGGCAAAAAATCTATGTTGGCCGGTTATTATTTTCACTTAGAACCGGGGGGTAAAAGTTTTGTGGGAGGTGGATTGTATATGCCGGAAGCTGCCCAACTGCAGAAAGTTCGGCAGGAAATTGATTATAACTGGAAAGAGTTTACGGGTATTTTACAGGCAAAGCCTTTTGTAAAAACTTATGGAAGTTTAGAAAAATGGGAAGGAATGACACTTATCCGAGAACCCAAGGGATATGAAAAAGATAATCCCGCTATAGAAATGCTGAAACTGAAAAGTTGGGTGGCGACTGCTCCTTTATCCGACAAACAGATTACGCATCCAGATTTGCCAAAAATTATTCTGCATTCGTTTTCAGTGCTGCAACCTCTGCTGGTTTTTCTTAACCGATCGTTGGCTGATGAGTGATACTGGTACAATTAATTTTCAGCATTAGTATCGTATAAAGTTCGAAAGGCAGCAGGTATATGTGCAATTACATCCGTGGCAAGCAGGCTTTCATAGGCAGACGACTGAACTGCTATATCAGCCGACAGGCCATGTAAATACACACCCAATTGAGCGGCTTCCAAAGAACCATACCCTTGTGCCAGCAAGGCTGTAATCATGCCGGTTAACACATCGCCTGATCCACCTTTTGCCAACCCAACATTGCCAGTAATATTGTACCAGCCTTTTCCTTGCTGGCAAATAAGGGTATGGCTACCTTTAAGCACCAACACCCAGGGATGCTGCTTGCTAATAGCAAGAGCTTTGGTTGCCCGGGCATACTCATCTGTATGACTCCCAAACAATCGATCAAATTCTTTGGGATGGGGGGTTAAAATTGTCCCTGCCGGTATAGAAGAAAGCCATTCGGGATGCTTAGATAACATAGTGAAAGCATCTGCATCTAATACCAGTGGTTGTGTGCAGTTTACTAATATCGAGTGCAAACATTCTTCGGCAGCAATATCCGAACCCATTCCCGGCCCGATGCCTATAGAGCGATAAGGTGAAAGTGCGGGTAATCCATTTTCGCGAAAAGTTACCATTGATTCAGGTAAATCGGCATGAAGGGCATTCGCATGGGTTTGGGGGATATGTGCCGTAACTAAACCTGCGCCAGATTGCAAACATGCCCGCGTAGCTAAAATAGCTGCCCCCATTTTTCCGGCACTTCCGGCAACCAGCAGGGCGTGCCCAAAATGTCCTTTATGCTGATGGGCTTGCCGGGGTTTAAAAATAGTAAGGATATAATCGGCATGCAGCAATTGAAGAACCGGCGGATACTGCGCTGGAAAATCCTCCGCTAGCCCTATGGATACTATATCCCATTTCCCCAGGTTTTCGGTATTGAGTGCGAGAAAAAAAGCAGGTTTGGGCACTTCAAAACTGATGGTAACTGTTGCACGGATACAAGCACCCGGAATGAATTGGTTGGCGCCCATGCCACTGGGTATATCCACCGACCACACATTCGCTTCGGATTGATTAATGTGGTTAACTAATTGAGTGCATAAGGGATTGAGCGCACGATTCAATCCAGCACCAAACAGTGCATCTATCACCCAACTATGGGCAGGCAGTACGGGAAAATCAGATTCAGTTGTAAGTAGTTGCAGTGCAACTCCTTTTTGTTGTAATTCCTCTAAGCAAAGGCAGATGTGCTCAGGTAGAACCCCGTTGCTGGTAAGATGAAAAACCTGGGGTTGATAGCCCTTTTCTTTTAATAAACGAGCGATGTAAAATCCATCCCCGCCATTATTACCCGGGCCACAAAAAATATAGCAGTCGGTTGGGGAGGGATGTAACAATAACCACTTACCCACAAATGCTTTCGCAGCCCTTTGCATCAAAGCCTCCGGCGAGGCCTTCTGCTGTTGCAGGGTAAACTGTTCCCATTGTTGAATGTACTCAGGGGAGCCGATAGGTGTACAATAGGGTGATGGCATAACTGATTACAAGTTACCATTCTTTTTTAGCATACTAGAGCAACCCATTGGCCATCATATATTCTGCAATCTGAACTGCATTGGTTGCAGCCCCTTTTCGTAGGTTATCACTAACAATCCAAAGGTTCAAGGTATTGGGCTGCGTTTCGTCGCGACGAATTCTTCCCACAAACACTTCATCTTTATCATGCGCCCATAATGGCATGGGGTAAATTTGCGCACTTACATCGTCTTGCACCACTACTCCCGGAGCTGCAGCTAACAAGGCAGTAATATCCGCTAATTCGAACGGTTGTTCAAATTCAACATTTACACTTTCGCTATGCCCACCAATTACGGGAATCCTTACTGTAGTGGCGGTTACCCGAATAGAATCGTCTTGCATAATTTTTTTGGTTTCCTTCACCATCTTCATCTCTTCTTTGGTATACCCATTATCGAGAAATACATCAATTTGAGGAATCGCATTTAAATCAATTGGATATTTATAGGCCATCTCGCCCTGAATACCTTTTCGCTCATTAAATAATTGATCTACTGCTTTTTTTCCGGTTCCGGATACGCTTTGGTAGGTACTTACCACAATTCTTTTGATGGTATATTTTTGATGCAGCGGATACAGTGCTACCACCATTTGAATGGTAGAACAATTGGGGTTAGCAATAATTTTATCAGCAGCAGTAAGCACCTGGGCATTTACTTCGGGCACTACCAGCTTTTTATCAGGATCCATTCTCCAGGCAGAGGAGTTATCAATCACCGGAATACCGGCTTCCGCAAATTTTGGGGCCCATTCGAGGGAGGTACTGCCACCTGCCGAAAACAGAGCTACAGCTGGTTGGGCAGCAATGGCAGATTCCATGCTTACAACCGGGTATTCTTTTCCTTTAAAAGAAACCATTTTACCTACTGATTTTTCGGAAGCAACCGGAATCAATTCGGTTACAGGAAAATTTCTTTCTGCAAGAATCTGCATCATTTTGGTGCCTACTAATCCGGTGGCACCTACTACGGCTACTTTCATGTTAGTGGGTTATTTGGTTTTAGGTTAATAAAAAACCCTCCGGTTCAGGGAGGGCTTTGGTTATATATACATATACAAACGATTAGCACGCTCCCCGGAGGAAATGTTTATTGCGTTTGATGTGTTTCATTCGATTCATACTGCAAAGATACAAAAAAATTAATAATCAGAGATCCCGAGCAATTAGTACAATTTAATATCAAAATTAACCAACTGAACAAAATCACTCAGTCGGTTAGCGATATCTTCTTTACTCAATTCGCGCAGGCGCTGAGTACCGAATTTTTCTACACAATACGAAGCCATTGCACTACCAATGATAATGGCAGTTTTCATGTTTTCGAATGAGATATCCTTGGTGCGTGCAAGATGCCCGATAAAACCTCCGGCAAAAGTATCACCAGCACCGGTTGGATCAAACACTTCTTCCAGCGGAAGGGCCGGGGCAAAAAACACTTTGTTTTCGTGAAATAATAAGGCGCCGTGTTCTCCTTTTTTAATAATTACATATTTAGGGCCCATCTGCATGATGGTAGCTGCCGCCCTAACTAGTGAATAATCTCCACTCAGTTGACGTGCTTCACTATCATTTACCATCAACACATCCACCATTGCAATGGTTGCTTTTAGTTCGTCCATGGCAACTTCCATCCAGAAATTCATGGTATCCATCACAATCAAACGGGGACGATGCTTCATCTGAGTAATCACACTCCGCTGAACGGCAGGTACCAGATTGCCCAGCATCAGAAAGTCACAATCCTGATAACTATCGGGCACCACCGGTTGAAAATTGGCCAATACATTCAGTTGGGTATCCAGGGTATCGCGGGTATTCATGTCCATATGATACTTCCCGCTCCAGAAAAACGATTTCTCATCTTTCTTAATTTGTACCCCCTCCAGATCTACCTGGCGGTCGGCAAGGGCTTTCAGTTCTTCTTCCGGAAAATCACCTCCTACCACAGAAATCTGTTTCACTGGGGTGAAATTAGAGGCACACCAGGCGATATAAGTGGCAGCCCCTCCTATTATTTTATCACTTTTTCCGAAGGGTGTTTCTATGGCATCAAAAGCCATGGTACCTACAACAACTAACGACATAGTATTTTAGTTAAGTTGGGGGCGAAATTAAGGCTTTCCGCGTAGGAATTGGTACCGTACTCATTTATTATTGTTTAGTAAGTGTGCCTATTGGTAGGTAAGGAGCAAGGGAGGTGAAAAACTACCAAAAAATAAAAAAAATCGTATTTGTCGCTAACGTATGTTAGTTTGTTATATTTGTGCTATGGCAAGGATTAAAACAGACAACAACGTATCGCGAAAAGAAGTGATTGTTGCCAAGGCGGCCGTTTTATTTCGCGAGAAAGGATTTAAAGCTGCCAGCATGCGCGACCTCGCCGAGTCGGTAGGGGTAGAAGCTGCCAGTTTATACAACCACATCAAATCGAAAACCGAGCTGTTGCATGAGCTCTGCTTTGGGGTTGCCAACCGTTTTATGCAGAAGATGGAAGAAGTAGAGCAGGAAAAAATTCCCGCAGGTGAAAAAGTAGAGAAGCTCTTGCGTTTTCATATCAATGAAATGGTTCACCACTATGAAGAAGTATATGTGAGTGATCGGGAGTGGAAACATTTATCTGATCCCTATCTTTCTAATTTTCAAAACCAACGCAGAATTTACCGAAAACGTTTTGCTGCAATTATTGAAACTGGCATTCGGGCCAAGGAAATTGAACCGATTGATGCACCTACGGCCGTATTGATTTTTTTGCATGCCATCAGTGGCATAGAAAGCTGGCATCGTTCTAAACAGAAAATATCTGCGGAAGAATTGGAAAACAATATGATTACCATCTTAGTAGATGGCTTATATCCCCGAAAATAAAAATACCTGTCCGAAAATCGAACAGGTATTGTATAAGCAATCGTAAAGTTTTTTTAATTACGCGCTGCAGGTTACGCAACCGTCTTCCATACTGCAGGTACCGCCATTCAATCCACTATTTTCTACATCAGCTCCTCCCTCTACTACAGAAAGATTGTGCTTATCGATTAATGGCTCAACTGATTTGCCACCTTGCTTTTCTACGGTAAACTGCACAGCTTGTGAGGCAGCTTTAGAACGCAGATAATACATACCGGTTTTCAATCCTTTTCGCCAGCCATAAAAATGCATGGATGTTAATTTGCTGGTAGTAGGTGCATCTACAAACAGATTGAGTGACTGTGACTGGCAGATATAAGCACCGCGGTCGGCAGCCATATCAATCAGGGTACGTTGTTTAATTTCCCAAACGGTTTTATATACTTCTTTAATAGGATCGGGAATGCCATCAATTTTTTGGATAGAACCATTTTGTGAGATGATGCGATTTTTCATTTCATCGTCCCAAAGGTTCAATTCAATCAGATCATTCAGGAGGTGTTTGTTTACCACCACAAATTCTCCACTCAATACCCGGCGCACATAAATGTTAGAAGTATAGGGTTCGAAACATTCATTATTACCAAGAATTTGAGAGGTAGAAGCGGTTGGCATAGGTGCAACCAATAAAGAGTTGCGCACGCCATATTTCAACACTTCGGCTTTCAGGCTATACCAATCCCAGCGCAGGGTGGCTTCTACTCCCCAGAGGTCGAACTGAAACTGTGCTTTGGATACAGGTGATCCTGCATAGGTTTCATACGGACCTTGTATTTTAGCCAAGTCTTTACTAGCCGTCATGGCAGCAAAATAGATGGTTTCGAAAATTTCTTTATTGAGTGCGCGGGCCTCTTCACTTTCAAAAGGTTGACGCAGTAGAATAAACACATCGGCTAACCCTTGCACTCCCAAACCGATTGGGCGGTGACGCATGTTTGAGTTGCGCGCTTCTTCAACCGGATAATAGTTATAGTCGATGATCTTATTCAGATTCTTGGTTGCCTCGTAGGTAACTTCATACAATTTATCGTGATCGAATTTCCCGTTAATCACATAGCGTGGTAGTGCCAGGGAAGCGAGGTTACAAACTGCAATCTCATCGGGTGAGGTATACTCAATAATTTCAGTGCAGAGGTTAGAGCTCTTAATGGTTCCCAGATTTTGCTGGTTACTTTTTCCGTTAGCCGCATCTTTATACAAAAGATACGGAGTACCCGTTTCGATTTGGGCTTCCAGAATGGCAAACCAGAGTTCCTGTGCCTTAATGGTTTTGCGTGCACGTCCTTCTTCTTCGTATTGCTGATAAAGGGTTTCAAAATTTTCACCCCAGGTTTCATGCAAACCGGGTGCTTCGTTGGGGCAGAATAAACTCCAATCACCATCGGCTTCTACGCGCTTCATAAACAGGTCGGGAATCCAAAGTGCATAGAAGAGATCGCGAGCGCGCATTTCTTCTTTACCATGGTTTTTGCGCAGATCTAAAAATTCAAATACATCCGCATGCCAGGGTTCGAGATAGATGGCGAATGCCCCCTTTCTTTTTCCGCCGCCCTGATCTACATAGCGGGCAGTATCGTTAAATACTTTCAGCATCGGAATAATTCCATTGCTGGTTCCATTAGTTCCACCAATATAACTACCGGTAGCGCGGATGCCATGGATAGCTAAACCGATACCACCAGCACTTTGAGAAATTTTAGCTGTTTGCTTCAAGGTATCATAGATGCCGTCGATGCTGTCTTCCTTCATAGTTAACAAAAAGCAGCTGCTCATCTGAGGCTTAGGCGTTCCGGCATTGAACAAAGTGGGCGTGGCATGGGTAAACCAACGCTCGCTCATCAGGTGATAGGTTTTAATCGCACTTTCAATATCGTCTTTGTGTATGCCGATAGAAACGCGCATATACATATGTTGAGGGCGCTCTACAATCACGCCATCTAATTTCAGCAGGTAAGATTTTTCCAAGGTTTTAAATCCAAAATAATCAAAGCCATAATCGCGGTCGTAAATAATGGTACTATCTAATAACTCAGCGTTGTCTTCAATAATTTTCATCACATCATCCGCAATCAGTGGCAGTAATTTTCCCGTTTTAGAATCGGTGCAGTTATACAATAACCGCATTGTGTTAGAAAAACTCTTGGTAGTATTCTTGTGCAGGTTGCTTACAGCAATCCTACTTGCCAACAAGGCATAGTCGGGGTGCTTAACCGTAAGTGCAGCGGCTGTTTCGGCTGCCAGGTTATCCAATTCGGTAGTAGGTACACCATCGTACAACCCCTCAATTACTTTTTTCGCTACGTCTACCGCGTTCACAAAACGACGGTCGAGACCATAACATAATTTCTCTATGCGAGCTGTAATCTTGTCGAATTTTACACTCTCTCTTCTATTGTTCCTTTTTATAACCTCCATGCCACTGCGATATTAATTATGATAAGATATTGTTTTCTCTACTGTTAAAAATCTTCTTCCAGTGAAAAGGTTTGCGATTCGCGATTGCCTGCCATAACGCCTGCTTTCTGATAATCACCCACTCTTTTTTCGAAGAAGTTGGTTTTTCCTTCCAATGAAATCATTTCCATGAAATCAAAGGGATTGGTGGTGTTGTAAATTTTAGGGTATCCCAGTTCCGACAACCACCTGTCGGCTACAAACTCGATGTATTGCTGCATCAGTTTGGCGTTCATCCCTATCAGGGCTACCGGAAGAGCATCGGTAATAAATTCTTTCTCGATGGCTACAGCATCTCTGATAATATTATAAACTGCTTCCTCGCTCAATTTATTGTTTAACATGCCATATAAAAGACAAGCAAATTCACAGTGCAGTCCTTCGTCTCTGCTAATCAATTCATTACTAAAGGTTAAGCCCGGCATCAGGCCTCTTTTCTTCAGCCAGAAAATAGAGCAAAAGCTACCACTGAAGAAAATCCCCTCCACGGCAGCAAAAGCTACCAGTCTTTCGGCAAAACTGCCATTTTCTATCCAACGAAGCGCCCATTCTGCTTTCCGGGTTACGGCCGGAATCGTTTCGATGGCATGGAATAGGCGATTTTTTTCCTGCGGGTCTTTGATATAGGTATCAATTAATAACGCATAGGTTTCTGAGTGAATGTTTTCCATCATAATCTGGAAACCATAAAAACAGCGAGCTTCTGGAAGTTGCACTTCACTCATGAAGTTTACTGCCAGGTTTTCATTTACAATCCCATCACTGGCTGCAAAAAAAGCGAGCACATGAGATACGAAATGACGTTCCCCATCATTCATTGCATTCCAGTCCTTCATATCACTTCCTAAATCAATTTCTTCTGCCGTCCAAAAACTGGCTTCATGTTTTTTGTAGGCTTCCCAAATTTTGGGATAATTAATCGGCAGTATTACAAAGCGATCTTTGTTTTCTCTCAACAATAATTCTGATTCGTTCTGCATATCAATCTTTCATTTAAAGGGTCAAAAAAATCCGGAAGGGGAAAACGATACTTGCCAAAGAAAGCAGGTATACATTTGCTATCCGAATTCGGTAATTAACGACAATCTTTGGGGCGGTTAGAAGGGTAGTTGAGCACTACTTGAGGAACCTGCTTTTTTGAATCACCAGTAATTACCCTACAACGTTACAATTGTATATGAATTTTTTGTAAACGATTTATTCACCCCTTGTTGAAAAGAAGTGTAAATCCTCACTGGTGCTGCATTTTGGTGTGCAAAATCTTTTATTGGGGGCTTCCGGGGCCTGCCGCAGCGTTCGCCGGCAATAAGAGGGGGAAAAGCCTGTTTTTCCAGATTTCGTAGCCCTTTTCATTCATATGCAGCCGGTCGCCAATATAAAGTTCTGGGCGAGTTTCCCCCCGGGTTGTTAACATCTCAGTGTGAACATCTAAAAAGAGTACATCGTTTTGTTTTTGTATGAAGCCTTTGATACGTTCATTTGCTTCCACAAAACTATTTTCTAGCTGCCAGCGGGCAGGACTGGGCTTGATAGAAACATATACAATCGGAACCGAAGGCCACTGGTTCCGAATCAGGCCATAGAGCTGTTTAAAGCGCTTTAATACCAATTTTGTAGAAGGTTGCGGGCTGGCTGCTAAATCGTTCTCTCCACCATACACAATTATCTGCCGAGGGGTATAGGCAAATAGAATTTGTGGGGCATAATAAATCAGATCTTCCAGAGAAGACCCTCCAAAACCCCGATTGAGTATGTCATATCCCGGAAAATATTGCTGCACATCCGTCCACTTGGTAAACGAAGAACTGCCAATTAGTAAAATAGGTTTCGCGGGCGGGGGATGAAGACTGTCTTGCCGGGCAAATGCCGCTACTTCTTTTTCAAACGGTCGGATAGCAGGTTGTGCCAATACAAGCCCATACCAACAGCAGGCTAAAAAGCAGATCAACAATTTTTTCATGTAAACAAGTTACCAAAAAATAAAAGGCTTCGCTGCTAATCCTATCAACGCACCAAAATATACTTAACTTGCTGCTTATTGATTAACCCCTGAATGATTCGTATGGTAACCCCAAATTCTCCTGCTGCAGAAAACAATATTCGGGCACTGGCCAATGTAGATCCCTTCAGTAGTTGGTTACAGGTGCAGCTTTTAAAAATTGAGCCCGGGTACAGTAAAATTTCAATGGTGGTGAGGGAAGAGATGATGAATGGATTCGGGATTGCCCATGGCGGCGTAACTTTTGCCATGGCAGATACCGCTTTCGGGTATGCATCTAACGGAGAAGGTACCATTACTGTTGCCCTAGATGTGTCTATTTCCTTCCCCAACCCTGCCCATATCGGCGATGTGCTGATTGCCGAAGCCCGCCGACTTTCAGAAACCCGTAAAACCGGATTATACCTGGTAGAAGTTACCAACCAGCACCAGCAACTGATCGCCCTTTTTAAGGGCACCTGCTATAAAACCGGTAAACCTCATCTTACCCATCCTCCCACCGAATAAAAAGGGGTATAGCCAACACTTGTTGTACCTTTGCAGTTCATAACTTATCTGTGTCGGAAAGAAATAATTTTATTGACTATATCCGCATTTTTGCCCGCAGCGGACATGGAGGTGCAGGGGTACGCCATTTTATGCGCAACAAGCTTACCGCCAAAGGGGGACCCGATGGCGGAGATGGCGGCAGGGGCGGGCATATTATCCTTAGAGGGAGCACGCAACTCTGGACCCTCCTCCACCTACGCTACTTTAAAAATGTGCTGGCCGATGATGGTGAAAATGGCAGTAAAAATAATTGTACTGGCCACGACGGTAAAGATATCATTATAGAAGTGCCCCTGGGCACCGTTGCCAGAAATGAAGAAACCGGAGAACAGGAAGCAGAAATACTAGAAGATGGCCAGGAAATTATTTGGATGAAGGGAGGCCGTGGTGGCTGGGGAAACAGTCATTTCGCCACCCCCACCAATCAAGTGCCTGAATATTCCCAACCCGGCGAACCGGGCGTGGAAGGCTGGAAAATTATTGAACTGAAAGTGCTAGCAGATGTGGGACTGGTAGGATTTCCGAATGCAGGAAAGTCAACGCTGCTGAGTGTGCTTACCGCCGCTAAACCCAAAATTGCTAACTACGCATTTACTACCCTGATTCCACAACTGGGCATGGTTGAATACCGCGACCGAAAATCGTTTTGCATTGCCGACCTACCCGGAATTATTGAAGGGGCTGCCGAAGGAAAAGGATTGGGTCACCGTTTCTTACGCCATATCGAAAGAAACGCCTTGCTGCTATTTCTAATTCCAGCCGACAGTGCCGACCATAAAAAAGAATTTGAAATATTAGTAGGGGAACTGGAAAAGTATAATCCCGAAATGCTGCAAAAAGATTTTATCATCGCCATCAGCAAAAGCGATATGCTGGATGATGAACTGAAAGCCGCCATAGAAAAAGAATTGCCTGATCATATTCCACATATTTTTATTTCTTCTGCCACACAAACCGGGCTTACCGAATTGAAAGACTTGCTGTGGAGTACATTAAATAAACCGATTGCCTGATGATAATAAAATCAGGTAGCTGGGTTACCTTCTTTGTTTTTGTGTATTAAAAGTAACTACCAATTTTCGGTAAATGACTTTGCCAAAGTCAGGGGTATTCTTCCCCACATTCTTTTGCCTGCTAAATACGATGCTTGTTATTTTTTTTGAAAGCAATCCCGATGCTTGCTAGCTGAATGATTTTGCTTTCTACAACAACGTTTACCACTCTAGAGCGTAGCAATACCCCTGTGTCCGGACGCAGTGTGCTACGCAACGGATTATTTTATAATAAAAAATTAAAGAAATGAAAAAAAACAATGTAATCACGTTTGCAAAAAGATTTTTTACAGGAAATCTGTTGGCCGCCTGCCTTTTTTTATCAGCTCAGGCACATGAAACAACGGGTGTAAGTAAAGTAACTACGCCGGTTGAAATTAAGTATGCCGGAATAGATAAAAATGAACAGCATGCGTTCAGTATGCATTACAGCAACCCGGCTGGAAATACTTTCCTGGTTCAAATATTAGATGATAATGGTGAGACCATTTTCATT
Organism: Bacteroidota bacterium; assembly: GCA_026391195.1. Lineage (GTDB taxonomy): Bacteria > Bacteroidota > Bacteroidia > Chitinophagales > Chitinophagaceae > Sediminibacterium. The sequence goes on from JAPLEI010000057.1 coordinate 19,617, forward strand.
GGGCGGTATGCGGATAAGCAATTTGATAAAACCTTTAAAATTCCTAAACTGGGTTTCGGTACTTTACAATTTATCCTACGGGATGAGCAGTCGGATGTTCTTGAAAAGTTTAGTGTGAACATTACTTCGCGAACCATTGAAGAAGTAAAAATCAATAAAAGCAAATAAGTGCTTACCCTTATAAAAAAAAGTCCGATTCGTTTGAATCGGACTTTTTTTTATAAAATTAGATTCCGGCTATTTCCTACCCTACAGCTTCACTTGACATAGAGCGGGCAGTTTTCTTTCTATCGTCCTCATTCAATACCACTTTACGCATGCGGATGATTTTAGGTGTTACTTCAATGCACTCATCCTGCTGAATATATTCCATGCACTCTTCGAGAGAGAACTGAAGTTTAGGCGTAATACGAACTGCATCATCACTACCACTGGCGCGGTGATTGGTAAGTTTCTTCATTTCCACGGCATTCACATTCAAATCTCCGGGTTTAATATGTTCGGCGATAATCTGACCCACATATACTTCTTCTCCTGGATCTACAAAGAAACTTCCTCTGTCTTGCAGCTTATCAATAGAATAGGCTGTAGTAGTTCCCTGAAATTTGGCAATCAATACCCCATTACTTCTACCGGGGATTGGGCCTTTCCAAGGTTTATAATCAACAAAACGATGGGCCATCACGGCTTCACCGGCTGTATTGGTAAGCATCTGAGAACGAAGCCCGATTAATCCTCTGGAAGGAATTTCAAATTCGAGGTGTTGCATTTCTCCTTTGGATTCCATAATCTGTAATTCGCCTTTGCGCTGGGTTACCAGATCAATTACTTTTCCACTGAATTCGGCCGGCACATCCACTACCAGATTTTCAAAAGGCTCATGCTTTTTTCCATCGATTTGCTTAACCAATACTTGGGGATTACCCACGGTAAGTTCATATCCTTCTCTGCGCATGGTTTCTACCAAAATTCCCAAATGCAGAATACCTCTTCCAAATACCATAAAACTATCTGCACTATCCGAATCTTCTACCCGTAAGGCCAGGTTTTTTTCGGTTTCTTTCATCAAACGATCGCGCAAATGGCGTGAGGTAACAAACTTACCATCCTTACCAAAGAAGGGAGAATTATTGATGCTGAACGTCATGCTCATAGTGGGTTCATCCACACTAATTACCGGCAATCCTTCCGGTGTATCTATATCAGCAATGGTATCGCCAATGTTAAAGGTTTCGAGCCCAACCACGGCACAAAGATCTCCGGTAACTACTTCGGTCACTTTGCGCTTACCCATTCCTTCAAACACGTATAATTCTTTTACTTTATTCCTTTTAATAGAACCATCGGTTTGCACGAGTGCAATCGTTTGGCCCTCTTTAATAGTACCGCGGGTAACTTTACCAATAGCGATTCTACCCAGGAAAGAAGAATAATCGAGTGAGGTAATTTGCAATTGCAACGGTCCTTCACTCACGCGGGGTGGCGGTACATGTTTAATGATGCCATCCATCAGCGCAAGGATATTGTCGGTTTGGGTGAGGCTATCATTGAACCAGCCATTTTTACCACTACCATAATAGGTAGGGAAATTCAGCTGCTCTTCGGTAGCATCCAGGTTAAAGAACAATTCAAAAACTGCGTCGTGTACTTCATCCGGGCGACAATTGGGTTTATCAACTTTATTGATAACTACAATTGGATGCAGGTTCAGTTGCAGTGCTTTTTGTAAAACAAAGCGGGTTTGTGGCATAGGGCCTTCAAAGGCATCCACCAGCAAAATTACGCCATCAGCCATCTTTAATACCCGCTCTACTTCTCCACCAAAATCGCTGTGCCCCGGGGTATCGATTACATTAATTTTATAATTATTGTAAATTACAGCCGCGTTTTTACTGAATATGGTAATCCCTCTTTCCTTCTCCAGATCATTCGAATCCATGATCAGTTCGCCGGTTTCCTGGTTGTCGCGAAATACCTTGGTTGTTTGTAAAATACGATCTACCAGGGTGGTTTTTCCGTGGTCAACGTGGGCTATAATAGCAATATTTCTTATTTCCATGGGTGTTTTTGAGGGTGCAAAGGTACGACTTTCCGGTGGGTAGGCAATAACTATTCCCCAGACAAAACACAATTAGCTGGTTATCAAATAGTTAAATTCTATTTGATTCAAATTTGATAAGAATGGGTACTAAACCCGCAGATAGACTTTTTTCTTGTTCATCCAGTAACCCAAACTCCAGCATAGTAGCATAAAAGCAATCGCAAATGCCAGAGAGCCGAAATAGGGACCTAAAAAACTGAAAAGGTTTATATAAATCCACTGAAATAAATCTAAGCCCGGCTTTACCGGAATTATATGTAGAACAACCGCAAACAACTCACTAAAAAGATAGATGGCCAGTGGATTTTTTCCGGCAATTTCAAAGAACCTTGCTCCGGTTAATTGCTGGCGCATATCAATCCAATATATGATAATGGAAATTATCACCAAGTCTAAACCGGTAGTGAGCATTACAAAGGAGCCGGTCCATAATTTTTTATTAATGGGTAACCAAAAATTCCAGCTGTATGCCAGCAATAAAAGCAGCACCCCTGCCAGTAACAAATGCGTGAGCGCCTGATAATTTTTACCCTGCTTTTGCAGATACGCCCCGGCATAATAGCCAATTACCACATTTACAATAGATGGCAGGGTACTTAACCAGCCTTCCGGGTCAAAAGCAACCCCTTCCCCATGGTACATATGCGCTTCCCCCATGAGCCACTTATCTAAATAATAGCCCGCATTGCTCGTCATGCCCAGCGGGTCGGTTTCACTGCCGAATAAGTAGATGGCAGACCAATAAAACAACAGAAAAAAACTACTGATAAAAATAACCGAGCGGGTATTCAAAAATTGAACCATCAAAGCGGTTGCCCAATAGCAAAGGGCAATTCTTTGCAGCACTCCCATAATGCGGGTATGGTCGAAGGGAGCAACCACCAGGTGCCCCTGATCGTATGTAAGAAAGGGGAACCAATACATTAAGAAGCCTAGCAAAAAAATGATTGCCGCCCGTTTGGTAACCAATAGAAAAACCTCCTGGTTGGTTTTTGATTGCCATTTAGGCATAACAAAACTGAGGGCATTGCCTACGGCAAACAAGAAGGAAGGGAACACCAAATCGGTAGGGGTAAAACCATTCCATTCGGCATGTAACAATAAAGAGAAAGTAGCACCACCATCACCAGGCGTATTTACGATAATCATAAAACAGATGGTAAGTCCCCGGAAAACATCCAGGGCCAAAAAGCGGGGAGGCGTTTGCATAGTACTATTTTTCTAGGTTCGAATGTAAGTGAAATTAGGGCTGATTTTCTTTCAGCTCATAATTTACCATTAAATAGGTAGATTTATAAAAAAAATTATGCGCCTACTTAAAATATTGGGGGTGATTTTAGTAGCACTAGCTGCTCTATATTTTTTAGGTCCTCATCCTGCAAAACCAGTGTATACCAATTTGTTACCCGCCATTTCAGATAGTGGGGCCGCCTTAGAGGGATATGTTGCCAAACTGGAAAGCCGGCATCTACTTAAAAAAAATAACGAAGCCCGCATTGTTTGGGCAAATGATTCGCTAAAAAATACTACCGAATACGCGATTGTGTATTTGCATGGGTTTAGTGCTAGTCAGGAAGAAGGCAACCCAGTTCACCAGAATATTGCCAAAGCGTTTGGCTGTAACTTATACTTGGCACGATTAGCCGAACATGGTATAGATACTACCGATGCCTTATATCATTTTACGGCAGAGGAGTTATGGGAAACCGGTAAAATAGCCTATGCAATTGGCAACCTCTACCGGAGGCACCCTTGCGCTGCAACTGGCAGCTGCTTACCCCGAAATTGCTGGATTGGTTTTATATTCTCCCAATATCGAAATCAACGATCCCAATGCCTGGTTATTGAATGACCCCTGGGGATTACAAATTGCCCGGCTAGTAAAAAAATCTAACCTGAATACAGCGGCAAGGGGGGATAGTATTTATAATCAATTCTGGAACCATACTTACCGGTTAGAAGCCACGGTTCAACTAGAAGCGTTACTAGAAACTACCATGCTTCCTGCCACCTTTCAACAAATTAAACAGCCGGTGCTCAGTTTATTTTATTACAAAAACGAAAAGGAGCAAGACCCTGTAGTAAAAGTAAGTGCCATTAAAAAAATGATGGGCCAATTGGGCACAACAGAAAATTTGAAAAAATCGGTGGCGATTCCAGAAGCAGGCAATCATGTGTTGGCATCTCCTATTCAATCGAAAGACATTCAAAGTGTAGAAAAAGAAACCGGGTTATTTTTACAGGAAGTGATGAAACTGCCACTCCAACCGGCTCATTACCGCTAAGCCCTGCAAGGATTTGTGAATGCATAATCTTTTCTATCTTCGCCAAAACGATTGCACATGCCCAGTACTTTTGTAGCCGGTGTGGGAAAATATCTTCCCCAACAGGTGGTTACCAATAATGATCTTATAAAATACATAGACACTACCGATTCTTGGATTCAGGAGAGAACGGGTATACAGGAGAGAAGGTTTGCCCATCGAACGGAAGAAACTACTACTACCATGGGGGTAGCGGCTGCCCAACAAGCTATTGAAAGGGCAGGTACTACTGCGCAGGATATTGATTTCATCATTTTTGCTACACTATCCCCCGACTATTATTTTCCAGGCTGTGGCGTATTACTGCAGCGTGCCATGCAAATGCGCGAAATAGGTGCATTAGATATACGCAATAAATGCAGTGGATTTTTATATGCACTGAGCGTTGCCGATCAGTTTATTAAATCTGGCATGTATAAAAATATTCTGGTAGTTGGAAGTGAGAAACATTCATTCGGACTCGACTTCACTACCCGTGGCAGAAACATTTCGGTGATTTTTGGTGATGGGGCCGGTGCGGTTGTTTTACAGGCAACCGATGAGCCCGGAACTGGCATCCTTAGCACACATCTACATAGTGATGGCAATTCGGCGGAATTACTGGCCATGTATAACCCGGGTACCCATGCCAATCACTGGGCCGATAAAAACTATGCCCACTTTGATCAAGCCGAAATTGGCCAAATGTTTATGAGCCATCAGATGATTGATGAAGCGCAGAATTATCCCTACATGGATGGACAATCTGTATTTAAAAAAGCCGTTGTAAAATTTCCGGAAGTGATAATGGAAGCGCTAAATAAAAATGGACTTACTCCGGCAGACATCCATTTATTAATTCCGCATCAGGCCAACTTGCGCATCAGTCAATTTGTGCAACAAAAACTACAACTTGCCGATAGCCAGGTGTATAACAACATACAACATTACGGAAATACTACGGCCGCCTCCGTACCCATTGCCTTATGTGAAGCCTGGGAAAAAGGAATGATTGAAAAAGGCAATCTGGTATGTTTGGCTGCTTTTGGCAGTGGATTTACCTGGGGCAGTGCCTTGATTCGCTGGTAATCAACAAAAGTCATTTTTTTTAAAGGCATTTCAACTATTGCTTCATGCTTGAAAGGAAATTCATTTATCTAATCAATCCGATTTCGGGAACCCGAAAAAAAGATAAGGTAAAGAAAATGATTGAGCGGGAAACCGAATCGAGGGGGTTTACCTATTTACTATTGCCTACCAATGCTGCGGGAGATTACGATGATATCAAAGATCTGGTACAGCAGCAAGGCTTTACGGATATTATTTTAATTGGAGGAGACGGAACGGTTAATCAGGTAGTAGGTGCTTTAAAAGAGTTACCCGTTCGTTTCGGAATTATTCCCCTGGGCTCGGGTAATGGACTGGCGCGTTCTGCCGGTATACCACAGCATCCATCGGAAGCACTCTCCCTGATTTTTGAAGGTACCAGCAGCCGCGTGGATGCATTTACCATCAACGATCGCTTTTCCTGTATGCTCAGCGGTGTTGGATTAGATGCTCGGGTTGCACATGAATTTGCCCGGGCCAGCAGCCGTGGATTAATTACCTATACCCAACAAAGTATTGTTCAGTTTTTTAAGGCGCAGCCCTATTTATTTGAAGTGGTAATTGATCAGTTTTCGTTTTTCACCGATGCTTTTTTTATTTCCATTGCCAACAGCAATCAATTTGGCAATCAGGTTACCATTGCACCCCAGGCAAGCATTCGAGATGGATTACTGGATATTGTAATTGTTCAAAAAATGAATAAGGCCAAGCTGCCCTTTGCCATATTAAAACAGATTCGGGGAAATAATAAATTGCAGGGATTGGTAGAAGAAATGTCTCAAAAAAATATTCTGTACTTCCAAACCCCTACCCTCACCATTCATAATCCAAAATTGGCGCCCCTGCATATAGATGGAGAACCTGCCGAAACTGCTTCCTCATTTCAAATCACGCTATTAAACCATTGTTTCGATCTGATTCAACCGGCGTAACCTTTATTTGGTAAATCGTTTTTCATACTGTATCAGCTTTCCTTCCGGGGTAAATCCCTCAATCCGTATCAGAAAACTTTTGGCATTGGCCGAATTGGGAAAACGCAGGGTTGCACTAGGTTGTTTGCTATCTAACAAAACCTCTGGATTCCAGTACAACGTAGTTCTGCTGTCTTTCCCAACTTTTGTACCTACAGGAATAATAGACTCCGGTGATACACTGTTATAAAAGCCCCGAACCACAAAGCTCTGATAACCGGGCCGATCTATATCCGGATAATCATCCCATTTTTTGGTATAAATACAAAGAGCACCTACAAATTGACCGGCTACCAGTTGATGTGTGCCGGGTGCAAAATACTTTACCAACGCCACTTCACGCATGGGAACACCCAATAAGAAATTAGGAGTGGTCATTTGCTCATCTAAAAACAATTCCACTCTTGGTGCACCTCCAAAAGAAGCCACTCGGTTACTCGTGATACTATAATTTCCTCCTCCCAAATTCGATATTTGTAATCCGGTTATCATACCCTGCAAATAATCTAATATATTTTGTCCGGTAGTTGGTGGGGGATCATTGATAAAATCTAGGTTCTTAGACATCACTGAATTTTGAAACAACCCCCTAGTATATTTTTTATTCACCCGGTCAAAGGGCCTTACTATCTTGGCTTCCACAACTACATCTTGCAGGGTGGTATTCTGTAAATTGGCTTGCTGATCGAATTGCTCAGTAGCTTTTTTCTGTATTATACTATCGTTATAAACGGCTGCATAAAGCGGATAAAAGGTTTCGGGATCAACTGGCGTTGACGAGGGAGAATAGAAACTGTCGAGTTTAACTTTAATAGAAGTTTGATTTTTTCCATTCAATTCATACTTGAATTTACCTACGCCCTGAAACAATAATTTCGTCATGGTAAACCTGCCTAAATTATCGATAGGCACGATCAGTATATTGATGCCGGAATCTTGGTTAGAAAATATACATTTTAGTTCTCCCCCGGGAACGGGCAAATTGGTTTTTTTATTCAGCACTGTTCCCTTTACTACAATCACATTTGAATCGGGGTTACTACAGAAAGCTTTTATTATATTTCCATTGGCATCGATAGGAGCCAGTGGCTGGGGGGTTCTGTTTACAAAAGACACTAACGCCTCTTCCTCCTCTTGTAATTGGCTAGAAGGTTTCAGCATTGGCTGATCGGTATTTTGAGTGGGCAACAATAGGGATGAAAAAATGGTGGGTTCAGGAAACTGCAAGTCTGCATCGTTCTGAATAATTGAAACTGAAACATTTCCCATCGGGTCGGAAGCATCTTTCATTTTTAAGGTAAATACATTAGAACCCCCTGCAGAAAAATTGAGTGTATCTGCCACCAGATCTATTTTGGCCAGCGCATCATTTCGGTTAACTACAAAAGAATAAAATCCAATTACTTTTTGGTTTGCATCCTGTACAAGAAGGTGTAGGGTGGCTGGTGGAAAATCTGCAATCGGAATGGGCACAAAGTACCCGGAAGATTTAAGTGGGAAGGCTTTACTAAAAATCTTGTTGCCCTCAATATATCCCGACAAAGTGGCCATTTGATTATTGGCAAGGGCTTCTGGAACAAAAACCTGCACCTGTGCCTTTTTTTCTGATTCCGTTATTCGAATCGCAACCTGCGTTTGCACAGATGGCTCCAGCGCAAACAGGCCTGTTTTACCCTCCGGAAAACGTACCGACAACTGATACTTTTCATCGGGCTGAGGAATGAAATTAAAATAGCCGCCTGCTGAGCTAATGGTAAAACTTTGCACAATATTTTTACCGGCAGTTATAACATCTCCAGAAACCGGTATAGGCATACCGGCGGCAGTGGTTGATTTTACATATACCTGATTGGGTATTCCGGTAATCAACTTTCCCGAATTCGGAAAGAAGTATAAACGATTCAATCCGGTAATTTTTTGAACGATAGGGTCTCGCCGAATACCGGGTTTGGATGGATTAAAAACAAAGAGGGGCTTTACAAAACCTTCCTGGGGATTGATTGCATCTCCACTTTGTTTCACAAAGGCCCTAAAAATATATCCCTGCTGCTTTAAAGAATCGGAAAGTAACAAACTACCATAACTAACACCCTGTGCAATCGGGTACATACCGCTTCCACGCAAATTACCTTCCCCATCGGTTAATTCAACCATCAGCACAGTTGCCACTTCATCCGGAGCAAATTGGGTGTACACATAGGCTTTAAAAAATATAGACTCGCCTGATATGTAAGTGGTTTTATCGGTTTGAATATGCAAACGCGTTTGAAAACATTCCTGCGAAAATCCCGGAAAGGCAAAAAGAACCAGTATGATACCTATCAGCCATCCAGTTGGGTAAACTAGGTGTAGATTTTTTCGCATGTTAGATTTGTTTTATTTATAGACAATAATATACAAAATGGTTTAAAAAAAGTAAGGAAGAACCCTGTTTATTGTTTCTTTAACCATTCCATCAGCTTTGCAAACTGCTGCTGATTGGCATCCGAAGTAACCGCAGCCGCCAGATCTTTTTTCTCGGCTTCCGTTAAATGAAAACTCAACCCCACTGCCGATTGTTTTTGGGTGGGTTGATATTGTATAGAAATCCGTCTAAAGCCAGGGCCGTAGCCATCTGCCATAAAGTGTAGGGAAGATTGCTGAGAAAAATCCTGCAGGCGATACCAGTTTTTATTCAAGGTCATCAGCGGATCGAGCAACATGTTACCCAGGGTTTGATTATTTTCTGAACTATCCCAATCGTTTAAACTTCTATCCCTTATTTGTATCATCACAACCCCCGCAGTATTTTGCTGAAACCAGGTTCGAAAGGTTTGTACAAAACGAAGCGCAGTTTCTTGTCCAAAATTATCCCGCAACCCTGCGTCCATCACATCAATTACGGGTCGGGTGGGCAACCAAACATTCGGTAATACATACGGAAAAGTAGCATTCATCCGAAGTGCCGACAAAAAGCCTAGGGATTGCGCTTGTTGCTGAACCAATAAACTTTGAAAATCTACCCCATCCGGTTCAGTAGGTGTAACGGCATTGCTATCGGAGGGATACTGCATCAAAAAACGTAAGCGATCGTTACTGATTAATAATTTTCTGGCATCTTTGGTAATTACTGCATGCATCCAGATAGTGGGAATAAGGGCCGAATCTTCCGCAGCGGCATAGGCCCGAAGGGGTTTATCCATCATTCCCAAGGTGTTTTCATTCAATTTTCGTTCGAATGCATAGCCCCTGTCTTTGGGATATTTTTTGCCGTTATATACAAAATGCTGAACAGGCCCCATCACATCACGAGTGATAAAGGAAGAAAATAAAGGGCTCAATAAATCTTTTGCAATCAGCTCGCTCCATTTCGGATCTTGAAGATTGGGTATCATTTTCTTTTGTTGTTGCCAATACAATTCCCGAAAAAAAGCAGCTCCCAGCATACCTCCGGATGCACCGGTAATTAAAAAGGTATGTGGCAGTAATTTTCCAGAAGTGATGCTATCCAAATGTTGAAGCACATGCATTGTAAAAGTGGCACTACGCGAACCTCCGCCACTGGTGTTAATAATAAAGAGTAAAGGCTTTGCTTCCGGTTGCCGGCTTTTCCATTTTTCCAGGCGATTTATATACACTTGTTTATCTTGTTGAATAGAATCGGAATTTGCCATTGCCAGTAAAGCCGATCTAGAATATTCGGGCCATGTTTTTTCGGCAGCATAATCTACCCCATACGCTTTATTGCGAACGTTGAGTATATCTTGCTGGTATAGCCATTGCAATCCAAAATAACATAGCACCAAAACCGGGATACTCCAATTTTTTAAAAAAATACTAATGGCCGCAGCAAAAGCTGTTAATAATGAAAAGAATAAAA
>JAPLEI010000057.1:30019-34983 GCA_026391195.1 Bacteroidota bacterium
AATAAAATGATGCTGGCAGCGGCTGGTAGCTGAAAAAGGCGGGCATCCGAACTGAAGCCTACCAGCACCAGAAATACAAAAGCTATAACAATGGCAATCACTGCCGAAAAATGATGTCGTTGTAATACAGACTCAATAAAGGCCGCCGGGTAGTGCCTTACATCCCTTGGCTTTCTCCAGCCTAGCCGGGCCGTTAAAAAACAATTTACTGGAATCAGTGGCTTTTCTAGGTGAAGCAAGGCGTGCGTGGACAGCTTTTCGTATTGCTGATTGGTTTGCCTTATGGTGGTGGCTAAATTTTTATAAATCGTTTTGTCTGCTCCAAAAAAATATAGAAATGATATGGCTATAGAAGTAGCACAGCCTATCAACAAACCCAAAATCATACCCCATACAGACCCGGTAGACAATAAATTACTATTACTGGCGTAGTGCTGCATCTCATACACATAAATGCCCAAAAAAATGAGGGGAATGATGGCATTATTGATACAGAACTTTAAAAAGGGCTGGGCCGTTGTTACTAAAAACCGCACACTGCGTGCGTGTAAAATAAAAGTGACAATATTCCAACTCATTAGAAAAATACCAAGGGCAAATCCTACGATGGCCGTGCTGATAAAATTAACCTGCCCATAATATTCGGGTGCCAGAAAAAGGGAGTTGGCACCAAATTTATTCATCAAGTTTCCAGTAATGGTACCCAGTAGTATATACCAAATCACCAAAAATTCTAGGTGCTTACGAAAATGCAGTAAAAATAATTGTACCGGAAGAGCGAACCAGATAAGCGAAAAAATTTTTTTGATAAACATTCGCCCTGTTTTAAATGCCTGGTTACTGGTTAACGGGTAGCCGGCCTGATGAGATAAAGTAGTTTAACCATCAGCAATAATAGTGCCATTCCGGTAAGCTGATGAATCTGTGCCAACCATTCGAACCATCCCCATTTTCCGGGTATAATTCCCTTGCTAGCGAATAAAGACAAAATCCCTAGCAACACCTGAACCAAAACAAGTAACGCTGCCCAGTTTTTAATAAATGCTACCGGTTTCGATAACGGGTTCCGGTAGAGCTGTACGGTGAAGCATACAATGCCAGTTAATAAAATATAGGCGAACAAGCGATGGATAAAATGAATCAAAATGGGATTATTCACCACATCCATCCATGCTAGCTGCTTATCGGTAAATGGCCACCAAGCTCCATTGATGGTAGGCCAGGTAGCTGCTGCCGTAGCGGCTTTATGCCCGGCCATCAAGGCACCAAATGCCAGCTGCACTATTAGCAAAGCCAATAATCCCGTTACCCAGCTACGCAAACGACTATTATTAGTAAATGATTCAGTACCCCATTGCAATTGCAAGGTAAACCACCAGGTATATCATAATAAACCCAACGCAAAAACAAAATGAAGGGCCAATCGGGTAGGCTTTACATAAATGGCATCTCCGCCTAATCCGCTTTTTACCATAATCCATCCCACAGCACCCTGCAAGGCTCCCAGTAAAAAAAGAATCACCAGTGGCCCTACCATACTTTTTTTAAAATGCCGGCCCGACAATAATAAAATAAAACCNNNCTGCAAATACCACCCCAATCAACCGGGCCCATAATCGGTGAAACCATTCCCAGAAAAATATAAATTGAAAATCAGGCAGGGTAAAGTGATAGTTGATCAACTGAAATTGAGGAGTTTGCTGATACTGGCGAAAAGCTGCGTTCCATTGCTCTTGGTTCAGGGGCGGTAAAACGCCTGTAATAACATCCCACTCGGTAATAGACAATCCACTTCCGGTTAATCGGGTGATGCCACCGAGGGCTATCTGAATAATCGTCATCACAATGCCCGTTCTCAACCAAAAGATTACCCATTTTGAAGATTGCTGTGATAACTGCATACTGCCATTTTTCAAGCAGCAAAGTTACAGCGGGGGGATGAGATTATCGCCAGGCACTTCAATAAATCGCGTGTTGGGAGAAATTTGTACGTATCCGGCAGAATGATGACATTTATGCTATGTTACCCGTTCAACATCAGTTAAAATTGCTGGAAGCCGGCATAGACGAAGCCGGCAGAGGATGTTATGCCGGACCGGTATTTGCGGCGGCTGTAATATTACCTAAGGATTTTTATCACCCCCTATTGAACGATAGCAAACAAGTAACCAAAGCAAATCGAGCATTATTGCGAGAAGTGATTTGCAGTGATGCACTCGCATGGTCGGTAGCCCAGGTATCGCCTGCCGAAATCGACCGCATCAATATTCTTCAGGCAACTTATCGGGCCATGCATAAGGCAATCAGCGGGTTAACCATTCAACCGGAAATGCTGCTGATTGATGGAAATCGCTTTAGGCCCTACCCCTCTATTCCGCATATATGTTTGATAAAAGGAGATGGCAAGCTGGCAAATATTGCCGCAGCCAGTATTTTGGCAAAAACTTTTCGAGACGACTATATGCTGCAATTACATGCAAAATATCCGGTATATGCTTTTGATAAAAATAAAGGCTACGGAACCGCTACCCATAGAGCCGCCATTGAACAGCAGGGTCTGTCGCCCGTGCATCGAAAAAGTTTTAATATACTTCCGCTTCAAATGAAATTACCACTGTAAATAAAGGGGTTATTCTTCCCAAACGCCCGCACCCTGGCGAATTACAGAACAACTTCCGCTGGTGCAATCGAGTATGGTAGAAGGGATAATTCCCCCCGCACCTGAATCAATTACAATGTCCACCAGCTTTTGATATTTCTCATAGATTTCTTCCGGCTGAGTGAGTTCTTCGGCATATTCTCCGGGAAGAGAGGCAGATAAAATGGGATGCGTTAATGCTTCCACAATGCCCAGTGCAACCAGGTGATTGGGAATCCGCAATCCGATGGTATTTTTTTTACTGTGTAATATTTTCGGCACTTGTTTACTGGCAGGTAAGATAAAAGTGTAAGGACCGGGTAAATAATTTTTCAATATCCGATATAAGGGGGTAGAAATACTTTTGGTATAGATACTCAAATCGCTCAGACTACTGCAAACAAAACTTAGCTGTGCTTTTTGTGGATCAACTTGTTTAATTCGGGCAATTCGTTCGATGGCTTTGGTTTGAAAGATATCACAGCCTAATCCATAAATCGTATCCGTTGGATAAATGATTACCCCTCCAGATTGTAAACAATCCACTACCGTTTGAATGTGGCGTGGCTGTGGATTTTGAGGGTGGATGGAAAGTAGCATCCCTAAATATAACTGCAAAAACTAAGCAAGCACATAAAATTTCAACGGCGGCCTTGTGCCGCCGTTGATAAAACCCATTGACTACTGCGTATCTGGCAGCCGCTCATTTCTGCTTCGATACATCCCAAAAGTACTGGCATCCATTAGCCTTTCTGCGAGTATTAGTACTGATTTTTTTGCGTAATAGCCGACCATGAAATTCTTCTGCAAATACGCTATCTATCCTCGTAAATAGATACGATTTTGCTGGCACAATCAAGTAATATGGCAACACTGGCAATAATAGACGATCATATTATTTTTCGGAAAGCCTTAGCTACTTTTTTAACCAACTGGCTGGGATATCAGATTGTACTGGAAGCTGGCAATGGTATCGAGCTGAAACTTGCACTGCCATTTGTATCCCTCCCCGATCTGGTTATTCTGGATATTAATATGCCCGAAATGAATGGCTTTGATACAGCTACATTTTTACTGCATCGCTATCCCGGAATGAAAATATTAATCGTAAGCATGTTGCCAGAAACGCATCACCTAGAAAAGTGCTTACAACTGGGCATTTGCGGATATGTTCAGAAAGATGCCAACATAGAAGAACTGCAACAGGCAATTGAACAGATTCTCAAAAAAGGTTATTATGTAAACCCTGCGGCTTGTATTCATTTGCTGAGCAAGAGAACCACCGAAGAAGAAATTACCGCAGCGGCTGCGCAACAAGCAGCAGCATTAACCGATCGGGAAAAAGAATTTCTAACCTGGCTTTGTACCGACAAAGGATATAAAGAAATTGCCCGGGAAATGTTTGTGAGCCCAAGAACCATCGACGGCTATCGGGATGCCCTGCTGAAAAAACTGAAAGTAGCTTCGCGCATAGGTCTGGTTACCTTTGCCATTCGGCAAGGTATTGTTGAATTACCCTAAGCTTATTCGGCAATTTCCCAAACTTCTCTGCCGCGGAGCAATTTGTTGAGGTCGCCTTTTCCTTTGGATGCAATTACTTCGGAAATCTGGCTGGCCATTACATCTTCGTAACAGGGCCGGTCGGTTTCGTAGAACACGCCGAAAGGACGAGGGAAATGTCCGCCCTCTTTGGAAGGACTATCAAATAAACGGGAAAGAATCTGCGCTTTATAAAAATCACGTTCATCATGAACCCAGCAATCTTCGGCAGCAAACTCACCACCTATTTCTACTACTACGGGTTTTAATCCATCTAAACGGATTCCTTTTTGTTGACCGGCGCCAAACAACAAAGGCTTGCCTTGTTCGAGGAAGAGGGTTTCCTCGGGTTTGGTACCTTTTTCAGTAAATATTTCAAAAGCACCGTCGTTAAAAATATTACAGTTCTGATAAATTTCTAAAAACGAAGAACCCTTATGCTGCTGAGCACGGGTAAGCATAAATTGCAAGTGCTTCGGATCTCTGTCCATAGTTCTACCCACAAAACTTGCATCAGCACCCATTACCAAGGCTATTGGATTAAATGGATGGTCAATACTACCGTTGGGGGTACTCTTAGTAACCTTATTCTCTTCGGAAGTAGGAGAGTATTGTCCTTTCGTTAATCCGTATATCTGATTATTGAACAATAGTACATTCACATCAAAATTTCTGCGGAGCAGATGAATGGTATGATTACCCCCAATACTAAGGGCATCTCCATCACCAGTAATAATCCAAACACTCAGTTCGGGACGCGCAGCTTTTAATCCACTGGCAACCGCAG
>JAPLEI010000057.1:34998-48946 GCA_026391195.1 Bacteroidota bacterium
GGGAAGCGACTGCTGCAGCCGATACCACTCACCATTACAATATTCTCTCTGGGGATACCTATTGTAGGCATCACTTTCTGAACCTGAGCAAGGATGGAGTAGTCTCCACATCCCGGACACCAACGAACTTCCTGATCGGTTACAAAATCTTTAGCGGTTAACGGAGTACTTACCGGTGCTTCTACTACAGACATAACTACAAAAATTAAATAGGTTACACAGTATTATGAATATTCAAATTTAAGCATAATTATTGTCCCTCCCCAGAATTCTCCTGTAATTCTTCCCAGTATTCGGCTGCCCTTCGGGTATGGGGTATTACGATACTCCCCCCTACAATATTGGCCACGGCGAATACCTCATATAACTCCGCTGTACTAACCCCACATTCCTTACTTTTTCCCAGATGGTACTTAATACAGTCGTCGCACCTGAGCACCATACTAGCTACCAGGCCCAGTAATTCCTTGGTTTTGGCATCCAGGGCTCCGGATTCATAGGTATGGGTGTCTAAATTCCAGAAACGCTTTAAAACCAGGTTGTCTTTGGCTAATATCACTTCGTTCATCCTTTCGCGATAGCTGTTGAACTCTTGTACTAGATTACTCATTTTAGTAGATTTTAAACTAAAATTACAAAACAGCCGCTAGGAACTGTTTTTTGTTATTAATTTAGGGATTCTTAGCCCACCACATTATTCGTTTACTTTAAATTCCTTTTTTATGCGTTTGATTGCCCTTTTACTGCTTGCGCTCTCCTTCGGTATTTCCGGAACAGCCCAATCTCCCAAAGAAAAAATAAAGGTTACCGATATGCTGAATGTTAAGCAGGTAACCCAACTGGTAACCCATCCCTCTGGAGAAATGGCCGTATATGTGCTCAACAGTATTGAAGCCGATAAGGATAATAAGGGAGAATACAAATACCTGAATCAATTGGTACTGCTATCGCTCAACGCTCCCTATACGCATCGCGTATTAACCGGAAAAGAAGGAGCCGCCCAGCCTGCCTTTAGTCCGGATGGAAAGCAATTGGTTTTTGTACGTCCGGTGGATGGCAAGCCTCAGTTGTTTTTACTTAGACTGGATGGGGGTGAATCTATACAGCTTACCCAATCGAAATATGGAGCCAGCAATCCAGTTTGGAGCCCGAATGGCAGGCAGCTGCTGTTTTCGGCATCGGTGCCTTTTGCCGACCTGATAAAAGATGAACAGTTGAACCCCGGTGGCAGAGGCCCTGCTTTTCCCATGGAAAAACCAGGATTTACTGATTATGTTAACCCAAGCGCATCAGGCATTCAGCCCAATCCGGATGGAACCACGGCAGAAGTTCGCGCCTGGCTGGATAATAATGTGAAAGACAAAAAAGCCAAAGTAATTAATAAGCTCAATTTTCAGGAAGAAACCGCTACCAGTGGTGAAATGAACTTCTCGCATTGGTTTGTTGTAGATGCCACACCCGGTGCAATTGCTAAACCCATTACCCATGGATTTTTCCGCTTTGCTGCGGTAACATTTACGCCAGACGGAAAGCAATTGCTGATTACGGGAAACATGGATTCAACCCTTCATCCCGACAGGGCATTGGAGTCATCCATTTTTATGGCAGACTCTGCCGGCAATCAACTAAAAACCTGGCTGAGTGCCAAAGGAGTTACTTACACCTCCGCAAAAATTTCCCCTTCTGGAAAATGGGTGGCAATTCAAAAAGGAAAAACCGGATTTGTAGATGTGCCAGAACTTTTTATATTGCCATTTAACGGAACTGAAAAAGATAAAATTGATTTGCCATTCGACAGAAACAAATCGGGTGTTGTTTTTAGTGCCGATGAAAAATCAGTTTTCTTTACTGCGCAAAGCAATGGGGGTGTTCCACTTTACAAAGTAGATATAGCATCTAAAAAAATAATCGCCCTAACACCTGCTGATGGCGGCGTGGCTAGCTTTGATTTATCCAAGGGGAAACTGCTGTTTTCGCAAAACAATGTTACCAGCCCTTCCGAAATAATCACCTGTGATACCGAGGGAAAAAATGTACAAACACTCTCCACCCTCAACAGCAGTTGGCTAGCAAATAAACAACTGAGTTTGCCCGAAAAAAGAACCTTCGTAAACGAGGAGGGCATGACGGTTGAGTATTGGATAATGAAACCCATCGGATATCAACCGGGGAAAAAATATGCTGCTATTCTAGATATACACGGAGGCCCCAGTGCGATGTGGGGTCCTGGTGAAAATTCGATGTGGCACGAATTTCAATACTACTGTGCGCGGGGTTACGTGGTGGTATATGCGAATCCTAGGGGTTCGGGTGGATATGGTGCGAAATTTTTACAGGCCAATATCAACAACTGGGGTACAGGCCCTACCCGGGATGTAATTACAGCACTTGAAAAAGCAACCGAAGAGGGATATATCGACACCAGCCGACTGGCTGTAACTGGCGGTTCGTATGCCGGATATCTGGTGGGATGGATAGTGGGGCACGACCAGCGATTTAAAGCAGCCTGTGCACAACGCGGGGTGTACGACCTCACAACGTTTATGGGCGAAGGAAATGCCTGGCGATTGGTACCGAATTATTTTGGGGGCTATGCTTTTGATCCTACAGTAAAAAAAGTACTTGATCGCGAATCGCCATTAACTTATGTGGAGAATGTGCACACACCCCTCATTATATTTCATGGTGAAAATGATTTGCGCACCGGGGTAATTCAAGGGGAAATGTTTTATCGGAGTCTGAAAATATTGGGCAGGCCAGTTGAATATGTTCGCCATCCGGGTGCTTCACACGAAATCACGCGTACGGGAAATAATCGCCAAAGGATGGACCAAATGCTGAGAACCCTCGAATTTTTCGAAAGATATATTCAACCCTAATCCACTATTATTTCAGCGACTTAAGCCAGTCGTTGATACCTGCATAAATTTTTTGGGACACTGAAGTTTTGAACGCCGGATTAATAATTCGGCGTTCGTCTTCTTCATTACTTAAGAAGGCAATTTCAACCAAACAGTTGGGGAAATCCGTTGGGGCATTGAGGGCAAAATTGAAGTGACCAATATTTCCAAACTCATTTAAATTCAATTCCAGCATTCGGGTAAGCACAAACTGGGTAAGTGGCCGAAATCCTATGTGTTTATAATAAGTGCTCACCCCTCGAACCTGTTGGTTGGCGCTGGAATTGAAATGCAGGCTGATGAGTAAGTCGGGCTGCTGTTGTTGTAAAAAGAGAATGCGGTCTTTATTATCGAAGCTTGTATCCGAATCACGCGTCATGATAATATTGGTTACTCCTTTTCGGCGTAATAATTTTTCTAATTCCTTGGCATATTTGAGGGTAAGGTCTTTTTCGGACTGAAAAGTTTTGATACCACCCGTTCCTCCATTGGTGCCTCCATGGCCGGCATCGATAGCAATGGTAAGTTTGCGAATATCCAGTTTTGCTGGTTGGCGCTTTACAGATACCACCAAAAACCGGCCCTTATACCCAATCGAATAACCCCAATGTTGCCGATGCACCAGTTCGATGCTAACCCGAACCACATCATCTTCTAGCTGCTGGTAGTATACATTTTTTACTTCCTTTAAAGAACGGAGTTGGGTAACCCAGTTGGTATTGCTATGCACCCCATAAATATCTACTTCAATAACCGAGGGATTTATTTGCATCCGGCTTTGATAGGGTAATCGTTCTTCCATGGCAATACCCACATAATCTAACACAGAATCTCCTTTTGCACTAAAAGAGGCCGTGAGGTATTGATCTTTTAATCGGACTGCCGAATCTAGTTGAATAGATTTTTTTTCAATATAGGCACTGTGGTAAGCTGATAGCTGAACCTTGTACATATCCTTTGCCGAATCTACCACGCGCAATAAAACGCCCGAATCGAGATAACCCATTTTAGCACCACCCAAACGATCTTCTCCCAACCCGAAATAAAGGGAAGGCAATTTTCCGGTGGTTCGAACTAGTTGAATGGGTTGTGCAGAAACAGCAGCTGCCACTTGAAATGCCAGCAGAAAGCAAATGATTTTACAATACTTCATCCTTCTAAGATAAAATATTATTGTGATTCTGATAGGGAGAAAGAAAAATAATGAAAAGCAGTGCTTCGCTATTCGTAGCGCTTCATTTTTCGGGAGAACCAGAAATCGCGGTAGCAGAGAGAAAGGGTAAATTGGGTATAGCGTTCCCGAATCAACCCTTTATCGGTAGTTCCCCGAACACCCAATTCAATGGCTCCCTGTATAGCAAGGCTGCTAAGTTGCGTACGGGATAATTCGGCACCTGCTCCAAAGGTTAAGCCATAATCTTTCAGCTGTATGCCGTTAATGCGAAGATAGGAGTCGCTATAAAAAAGTCCAGTTTGTAAAAAGAATTTCTCATAACTCTGGTTCATGTAGGAAACTTTTTTCGAAAATTCGAAGCCACCCGAAAAACGCTGGCTGTTATCTAAAATATAGCTCACCCCGCTGTAATTGGTTTCGCGCCATCCCTCGTACTGATAATCGAATGCTAGGGTAAACATATTCCGGAAAGTAGCTGCACCCCCTACCTGATAAGAGAGAGGTAAAGTGAAATAGGAAGTTTTGTAGTAATCATTTTCCAGCAAAAGCGTATTTCCCGAAACCGCGCGCAAACTGTAATTGGCTCGTAAGTCGGTTTTATTAGAGATAGTTCCACCGGCGGCAATATTCCAAAGCTTATTCAGTTTTGCCTGATACTGAGCCCCCAACTTAAACCTAGCTTGACCAATTGATACATTCCGAGTAGTTATCACACCGCTATCGGTAAGCTGACCCGTTAAGGTTTCTTTTTCTTCAATCTGACCAAACAAATAAGAAGTTTGTAACCCGATGTTTAGATTTTTATTAACCACAAAGCTATTGGTAATAAAAGCTTGGTTGGTACTTCCGGTTCCGGAATAATATGCGTCTGCAAATAAATTGCTACCCTGAATCGGCTTTTCTCCGGCGAAAGAATAATTCACAGTGCTGAATGGAGTTAATCCCAAACCAATTGCCCATCTGGGCGTAATTTTGGTGCCCAGGGTTACTTTCTTAAACTGCAGATCGCTCGACTTATTATTAGAAAAATCACTTACGGGTGATCCGGTATAGGAAACATATTTAAAACGAGCAGCAGCTTCGAAATGGAAAAAATGCTGGTCAAGTGCGGCATAGGAAGCCGGATTAACCTGATAAACGTATCGGTTTGAAGATAAAGCTACCCCGGCATGACCCATCCCGGAAGTACGGTCGAAACTGCTTTTTTCAATGTCGCCTATCCCAATTAATGAGTAAGGAGAGGTATTATTTTGTGCCTTTGCCTCTATGAGTGACCCACTCACTACACTGCAACAACAGATCAATATCGGAATGATTTTCTTCATATTATTTTACGGCAGCGTATACAATTAATAATTCCATTTTACCTAAAGGATTTGATTTATTGCCAACTACTAACCTATTAAACGTGGTTTCCATAGAAGGGCTGGGCGGCAACATTAAGAGGCCGTTGTTATTACTGATAGAGGGATCACCTGCAATCAAGGCAACATAATTTGTAACATCATACGCGTAACTCGTATTCTCTCCGTAAAGATAATCCACCTCAAGACTTCCATATTGGGGATTGGAAGAACCGTTTACAAAAAAAGCAAGGTCGAAACCAATTTGGTTATTAACGTTTGTAGAGGCCAACCTTAGTTGCGGAGGCAAAGCAAAATTAGGACTATAAGAACCTTTCAGCGGACGAACCACCAAAGTTGCCCGGATAATTTTGGTATAGTTGGGAATCTTCAATAAATCGCGGATAGAATTGAACCTAACTTTCGTTATGGCACCTCCTATGTATAAGCTATAGGCTGCATTGCCGGTTAAACTGCTGTGCAGTTGCTTTTTGGCGGCAAGATCTTTTAAAACCGTACCGGTTCTGTCTACACTAATCTGATTATAATGGTGCGTTTTTGCACCCATTGTAATGTCGAAGTTTTTACTGCGCAAAAATAAATCAGGCTTTTTGTAATACATTCTGATTACCAAACTATCCTTAGCTCCAAAGGCAAACTGAGCATTTGAGCCAGCGGATACGCGAATGCCATTAAAGTATTTAACAAAGGCATCCAGGGTTTTCATGTCTTTATCATTGGGATCCTTGAGTTTTCTCAAAAACTCCAGTCCCAGATTATCCGACAAACGAATTTTTATAGAATCTCTCCTAATGGGGCGAACGTACATGGTTTTACTACCGAGGGGAGTAGGATCTACTGTAAACTGACGATTATTGAAAATCCGGTTCAAATCTTCGTCATACCCATTGATAATTTGATTTACCCGATGAACATTCAAAGTAATAGGTTGAGAACTATCCCCATAAAAAGTTCGGTTGGGAACCATCAATAAGCAAATAGAATCAAAGGTGGTACCGGCAAAGGAATCAATGAAAATGGGCGGAACCATTTCTGTGAAACATTGGGTGGCAATTTTACCAAAGTACGGATCAGTATAGCGACCAATCCAGTCCATTCCCTCCACCCACCCTCCATCTGCCGTTGCGCTTCCGCTTGAAATGAATCTAAGTGGATGGTGGTAAGATCTGCATTGAACGAATCAACCTTAATAATTTGGGTATAGCCATTATCTAGCAACTGATCACCAAATTTAATGTCAACTTTCTTGCAGGAAAACAAAAACACCGAAAGCAGTAACCACAAAAAAAGAGATAAAAATTTCGGCATCAGTCATGTTGGTTAATCCTGCAATCCGAGAATTGCAAGTGTAAAAGGAGGCACAAATTAGAAAGTACCCCTGTTACAAATTTGTTAGTATGGATAAAAAGGCATTTTAAGACTACAATATCAAATATTTTATCTGCAAAATGGAAAAATTAACCTAAATAACTACCATACAATCTGTTAAAGTAATGGGAAAATCAAAATGAGTTAAAACACTTGCAGACAAATTAACTACTTTCGTCTTGTAAATGCAGGCGAAAATCCATTTTAACGAAAAAGCATACGCCTGTGCGAATAATTTGTGCCAAAATTTCATTCATGAAGCGTTTTAAGTACTTTTTTTTGTTGCCACTGAGTATCGTGTTGATTGCCATTTCTTGTACGAAACAAGAAGATACACCCGTTACTACCGATACCAGCGGAAACTGGGTTAAAAGATCTGAGTTTGAAGGAAATGCGCGTACAGAGGGCATTGCCTTTACCATAGGTGATACCGCCTATATTGGAACCGGATATGATGGTTCTATTCGTTATGTAGATTTTTGGGCTTACGATCCCGTAAAAAACTTCTGGTTACAGCGTGCTCAATTTCCGGGTGCTGCGCGTAATTCTGCCGTAGGTTATTCTGTAGGAACCAAAGGTTATATTGCAACTGGTTATGATGGCCTGAATCGCTTGAATGACAATTGGGAATACAATCCTGCTACCAATGCTTGGACACGCCGCGCAGATTTTGCCGGTTCGGCTCGCTATGATGCTGTTGCATTTGGTATCGGAACCAAGGGATATATATCTACCGGATTTGATGGTGGTAATACCAAAGATTTGTGGGAGTTTGATCCTGCTGCTGGTGCCAATGGTACTTGGGCGCAAAAAGTAAGTATGGGTGGAAGTAAGCGTTTTGCTGCAGTTGCATTCGTTTACAACAACAAAGCTTATGTGCTCACCGGTATCAGCAACGGTAATACCCTTACCGATTTCTGGATGTACGATCCAGCCAATCCTTCTAGCTGGACGCAGTTGCGGGATATTGCCAATATCAGTACCGAAGCATATGATAACGACTACACCGATATTCAAAGACATAATGCGGTTGCCTTCGTAATTGGTTCGAAAGGTTATTTAGCAGTAGGTGAAAACGGAGCGTACACCAAAAAAACCTGGGAGTATGATTTCGCTACCGACCTGTGGGTAAGAAAAACACCTTACGAGCGTACAGAACGCACCGGAGCCGTAGGATTCGCCGTTAAAGGCAGAGGATATGTTGCCTGTGGCAAAAACAGTACTTATTATTTTGACGATATCGATGAACTCAAACCAACCGAAACCTACAATTCAGTGGATTAAAAATAACTGGATTTACCTGTTGTTCTCGGTATCCATTGTTTTGTTTGCATACAAACAATGGTTTTCCCAAAAACCTTCAGGTGAATGGGTCTCATTAAAATATACTACCTATCATACCCCCCTCGGTTGGGGGTATGATGTTTTAGCCAACGACACGTTGTTTATTCATCAGCAACAAATGCCGGCAGTTGAAGGCATGCGGGGGTTTGCTACCCAGGAAGAAGCTGCATCTGTTGCAGAACTGATTATTTACCGCATGAAAAACAAACAACTGCCCACCATCCTTCTCAAAGACTTAGATAGTCTCCACATAACACAGTAACTCTATTGTTCGGTATTTGCTTAATTGTACTGGATTTTTTTGTTGGCTTCTTTCAATCGAATTACCCGTTTTTGCCAATCATCTCATCTAACATGGGCCGGTAGGCATGGCCAATAGGAAGGGTGTTATTTCCAATGGTAATTTCGTTTCTGCTGATGGTTTCTACTTGAGAAATCGCTACAATATAAGATCGATGTACACGAATAAAGTCGTTGGCCGGCAGCCGGCTTTCAAAGTCTTTCAGGTTTTGTAAGGTGGTAAGCGGGGATACTTTCCCTTTCAAAAATATTTGGGTATAATCTCTCAAACCCGACAGATATAATATATCCGCCAGCTGTATTTTAATCAGTTTATATTCAGATTTTACAAAAATAAAATTGTTGTTCACGGATGTTGCCAATTGCCGTTCCTGAAAAAAAGTGCGCACCGATTGAAGTAACTGAAATACCTGCACAAATTCGGCATCCTCGGCTATGCTGGCAAAGCAACCTTTACCCAGAGTAGCGGCAACGGAAGATGCAGCAGCCGATACTAGGGATATCCAAACCGGATAATGCACCGTGCGGTTACCTGCCGCTGTTATTATTTTTTCTGGGGCAATCAACAGATGATAGTCTCCTGCGTGAAGTAAGTGTTCCGCCTCCTGTAACGTTTCCGCAGCCAGCTCCACAGAAAAACCCGGAATGTCATTCAACTTGTCTGTCCACCTATTCAGTGAAGCAGCAACGGGATGAATGAGAATAATGTGATACATCAGCCGGGATATTTAGCGTAAAAATAGCTTAAAAACCTAAAGACAGTCATTTTTAGGGCATGCATACCAACAATAAAAAACCCCACTACCTGTTAAGGAGTGAGGCTTTCAATTAGCAAGCAATCGTAAATAAGTGTCAATAATAAGCAACTTTTTCGAAAATTGACAATTTATTTATACGTTTTTTAAAAAAAGAAGTTTGGGTCGGCCAGCACCTTATCGCAGATTCTTCTGCGGGCCTCTTTAGAATTAAAGGGCGCCACTTTGGTAAACCGCTTGAGTCCGATATGCATCATGTTCAGCTCATCCCCGGAGGCAAAGCTGTTGAGGGCATCTTTTCCGGCTTTATTAATGCGGTCGGCAGCATCGTACAGATAGGTTTGCATTACATCTCGCTCAATACTTACCGCTGCCAGCCCTTTTTGTCCGGCTAACTTCATGGTGCACAGCAGGGCCGATTCGGCATGGAAGGTTTCAATGGCCATATCGGCTATATTCATCAGCACTTCCTGTTCTTTTTCTAACTGCATCATCAGTTTTTGCACAGCGGCTCCGGCTACCATTAGGATGGCTTTTTTAAATTGGGCGATGTATTTGAGCTCATTCGCAAAATCGCCCTCCTCCCCTGCTCCAAAATCGGGAATACTCATCAGTTCTTTCTGAACCGCCATGGCAGGCCCCATCAGGTCGAGCTTACCCTTCATGGCTCTTTTTAATACCATATCAACGGTAAGCAGTCGGTTGATTTCATTGGTTCCCTCATATATCCGGTTAATCCGGCTATCGCGATAGGCTTTAGAAATCAGGTATTCATCACTAAACCCGTTACCTCCATGTATTTGAACCCCCTCATCTACCACAAAATCGAGCACTTCACTGCCAAATACTTTCAGCATGCTGCATTCGATGGCATATTCTTCGGCTGCTCCCAACAGGGCTTCGGCAAAAGTTTTTCCGCTGGCCGCTAGCTCCTGCTCCTTTTCGTTAATCCAAAATGCGGTGCGGTAAAGGGCAGCATCTGCTACCCAAATTCGGATGGCCATTTCAGCAATTTTGTGGCGGATGGCACCAAACTTGGCAATCGGAATTTTAAACTGTTCGCGGGTTTTGGCATAGGTTGCGGCCGTATCAGCAGAGCGACGGGCACCACCTAGGGCAGCAGCACACAATTTTAAACGACCAATATTCAGAATATTAAAAGCAATCAGGTGACCTTTTCCAATTTCACCCAGCACATTTTCTACTGGCACTTTGCAATCTTGAAAATACAATTGAACGGTTGAAGAACCTTTGATTCCCATTTTGTGTTCTTCGGGTCCTTGGGTAAAGCCTTCCATACCGCGCTCAATAATAAAGCCGGTGAACTTATCGCCGTCTATTTTGGCAAAAACGGTATATACATCCGCAAATCCGCCATTGGTTATCCAGCATTTTTGTCCATTCAAGATATAGTATTTACCATCTTCACTCAACTTTGCACTGGTTTTAGCACCGAGGGCATCGCTGCCACTGTTGGGTTCTGTTAAACCATAGGCCGCTTTCCATTCACCGGAGCCGAGCT
Organism: Bacteroidota bacterium; assembly: GCA_026391195.1. Lineage (GTDB taxonomy): Bacteria > Bacteroidota > Bacteroidia > Chitinophagales > Chitinophagaceae > Sediminibacterium. The sequence continues at coordinate 45,726 of JAPLEI010000057.1, forward strand.
TAGGAATGTACTTTTGCTTTTGCTCGGGGGTACCAAAATATAAAATCGGAAGGGTACCAATACCGGTATGGGCAGCCACCGCAACAGAAAAGGAGAAACCGCCACCTAACCCTTCATTTACAAGGGTAGAAGTGATAAAATCTTTTGCAAGCCCACCATATTCTTCGGGAAGAGAAGTGCTTAATAGGCCTTGCTCACCCGCTTTCTGAAGCAGTGAGGGCATCAATCCGGGCTCCAATTTGTCGATTCGATCAATAATGGGCAGCACTTCGGTGTTCACAAATTGATGGCACATTTCCAATACCATCTTCTGTTCTTCATTAAAATCTTCCCGAATAAAAGTTTGCTCAGGATGGCTTTCCGCGATGATAAATTCTCCGCCGCGTAATGCTTTTGTAGTTAGGGTGGTTTCCATATCAGATAAATTGAGGGATGATACTATTTTATAGTTATTTATTATACAAGTATACCAACCGTAAGGTTGTCGTAAACACGCTGAAATACGCTTTTAACCACATTAATTTCTTCTCTCGAAATTCCTTCCAACGCTTCGTCCATGGTTTGGTTGGCAATTAGGATGGTCGTTTCTTGCATTTCAACGGCTGCCTGGGTAAGGCATACCAGATTGATGCGTCGATCGGTTTTGGAGGCCATCCGCTTTACCAGTTTCTGTTTCTCGAGGTTATCTATTAAACGGGTGATGCTTGGTTTATCGCGAAATGTGCGGTTACACAGTTCTTGCTGACTTAAACAATCTTCTTTCCACAGATGGTACAATACGCTCCATTGTTCGATGGTGATTTCTAAACCAGCTTGCCGAAAATTCTTCTGCAAACGCCGTGCCACAGCCGTGGAGGCCATGCCATTGATTACGCTATAAAGCTCCCCTCGTTTAAATTGGTTGTTTGGCATATAGTTAGTTATGCAACTATTTTCAAAGTACGTTCGTTTTGAGGAAACAGCCAAAAATTCGGACTTAATTTTTAGGTAAAATGAAGGGAATGGCAGGAACAGTTAGTAACACTGGATGAATAATATTGTTTTTCTTTGTTGGTATGATGAGTATTTGGATATTAATAACCGGCTGCCTACTGGCAGGCTATCTCCTATTAATGGGGGTTTACCGGTATTATTTTGTTCGGCTGAAGCCCTTTGATGCAGCAAAATCAACCCTCTCGCCAGTTACCTTTTTTTCGGTAATTATCCCTGCCCGCAATGAGTCGGCCCATATTAGGGCTTGCCTGCTATCGGTGGTGAACAATAGCTATCCGGGAGATTTATTCGAAATTATTGTAGTAGACGACCATTCGGAAGATGATACCGCCCAACAGGTAATGGAGTTACAGGCCATCTACCCGCGGATTTCACTGCTCCTTTTACAAGATTATCCAGATTGGGTAACCACACAGGCTTACAAAAAAAAGGCTATCGAGCTGGCCATCAGTAAAAGCCAGGGAAGCTGGATAGTAACCACGGATGCCGATGGAGAAGTGCCGGTTAATTGGTTACTACAGTTTGATAACTACATACAAAAAAATGAGCCAGTATTTGTGGCAGCCCCGGTGATGTATTATTCCCGCGGGGGGTTGTTGCAGGTATTTCAGCAGCTAGACTTTATAAGTTTACAGGGTATTACGGCGGCTTCCGTTTCTGCCGGGTTTCACAGCATGTGTAATGGGGCCAATCTGGCTTATCGAAAAGATATCTTTTGGTCGGTTGGGGGATTCGCGGGCCACGAACATTTGGCCAGTGGCGATGATATGTTGTTAATGCATCGGATTAAAGCAAACTATCCCAACCAAATCGGCTATATTTTTTCCAGAGATTCGTTGGTACTTACCGAACCCGCAGCTAGTTGGGGGGCGTTTTTTCAGCAAAGAATTCGATGGGCCAGTAAGGCAGAGAGCTATCGCGAAAAAAAGATTTTTGGGGTGCTGTTGTGTGTATGGTTACTGAATGCGGCGCTAGGCGTGGGTTTACTACTGATATTGTTTCAGCAAGTAAGTTGGATGCAGTGGGTGATTGTTGTATTAATAAAAACCATCGGGGAATTGTACTTTCTTACTCCGGTAGCCCGATTTTTTCAGGCGGAGTCTCAAATGGCCTATTTCCCATTCTTACAACCCCTACATATTGTATATACAATAATAGCAGGCTGGCTGGGAAAATTTGGTTCTTACCAGTGGAAGCAAAGAAAAATTAAAACCGGGGGTACTGCTTAATGGTGAAAGTCATCTGAACCCGGCCAAAAAGCCAATAACATAATGGGTAAAAACGCTAACAATGAAAAAGCTACTGTGATGATTTTTTTCATAGAGGAGATTTTAAGAAAGACTCAAAATTGGATATTGGGTTTATTGGAGGTAGGCTAGTTTAAGGTGAACCAACCTATTATATCGGTGAAGCAATCGGCTGTTCCAAATAAGGAATTACCCACTCTTCAACACAATACCTACTTAATAAGGATACCTGGGTATATTGAGATGCTGCCCCAACAAAAAAAATTATGCGAGCGCCGTTTTTTCTTGATGCAATTGTTGCCGGAGCAATAAAATAGCACCCAAGCAGCTGTAGAAAACAGCGCCCACTTTATCCGTTTCAATTAGGTCGCTCATCAAATTCAATACAACCACTATGGTAAGCATACCTGAAATGGAAAGGGTAATGATTTTGTAGAAATTACTTTGCAGCTGCCAATATAAACGCTGGAGGGAGATAAACATTCCAGTGAGCAATGCCAGAAAAATGAATAGTCCGATCAGTCCCTGTTCCAGGGCCAATAAAAGAAAATAGTTGTGTACGGTAGAATGTTCGGGGTTATTGCTCACCCAGGTTTGAAAGCGGCGAAGGGTATAGGGTTTGTAGTGCAAATAAAAACTATTAGGACCAAAACCGGTAAGGGGTTCTCCTGCTATCATCCGAACTCCGGCTACCCAGCGATACCATCTTTCTGCTGCCGACACATCCTTACCCTGAAAAGTTGCCTGCATGTGTTGCCGAAATTCGGTATGAAAATAGGTTTGATCGTGTTCGGGAATAAAGCGGAGATAATTCCGCTCAGTTACCAGCCACGCAGATAGTATAAGAATAGCAGTAATGGCTATTGCTAAAACAGGCAGCATCCATTTTTTTCTTATGATAATTACCATAAATATCCCGCAAGTAAGTGCAACCCAGGCGCCACGAGAATACGCAAGTATCCAACCAGCAATCCCAACCAG
>JAPLEI010000070.1 GCA_026391195.1 Bacteroidota bacterium
TAGTAAGTTATTACAATCTGGTGGCTAACTATTTACTATAAATTAATAATTTGCGGGGGAATTAAAATCTCTTGTATGCGAATATTATTTTTTATTACGATGTGTGCTTTTTTAACTGCCTGTTCGGGCGTAAAGGTTTTACCTACGGAGTCGGCGGATGGGGTAGATTGGGCGAAGTACAAAACCTTTGACTTTTATCAGGTAGATGCTTCCGGAGACACCATAAGTGCTCAGTTTGCTTCCGGCATTGATGTGTTAAAGCAGGCCATTGCGCAGGAAATGAAGCAGCGGGGTTATGTGCAACAACCTGGCCAGCCCGATTTACTGATTAACATTGGCTTGGTTGTGAAAGAGCAGGTACAGACCCGCCAAACCGACTGGCGAACAGATGGGGCTCCCCGTTATATGGGTCAACGCAACTATACCTGGAAAAGTGAAGAGATTGAGGTAGGTCGTTATCGGGAGGGAACCGTAACGGTGCACGTGGTTGATGCAGCGCGTAAACAGATGCTGTGGAAGGGAGGTGCGAAGGGAATTATTCCCGATAAGCAAAAACAATTACCTGCCTTAGCTACGGAAGCCATGAAGGAATTATTTAGTAAGTATCCGGGTAAGGTTTTGTAATTACCGGATTAGGAATAATTCTTCCCATCTGGTAGTATAGCGGGGACTTCGCAATTCCTGCCGCATTTTCCAATTGCGGTTGGTGCCGGAGGCTGCGAACTTCAGCAGATCATCGCGCATGGCAAAGTTTACATTGTCTATCATTTTCATCAGTTGGGTTGTTTTGGGATGGGGTGTATCGAATAAAGACCCCTGCACACTATCACGGGGCACGATGCCGGATAATAATACGCCGGCTTTTTTATAGATGAGTCCTTCTTCAAACAATTGGTTTACGAGTTGTATAGCGGGTTTAATCAGTTCATTCGTGGCATCGGTGGCCATGGATAGTTGGATGTAGCTTCCGATGGCAGGTCCGTGTCGGAAACGGCCGGTAGCCGGTGGCGATTTTGGCACCAGAAAAACGCTGATACAGTTGGCCGCACCCTTTTGGCGGCGGAGTTTTTCGGCTGCCCTAGAGGTATAGGTGGCAACAGCTTCGCGGATGGCAGTAATGTCGGTTACATCGCTGCCAAACATGCGGGTAGTGGCAATCATTTTTTTAGTAACCAGTTCTTCCATCATTCCGATACAGGGCATCCCCTGCAATTCGTGCAGCAGCCGAACCCCGGTTACGCCACCCAGCAACTGGCGGGCCCATTCGGTAGTTTGCTTACGAAGGTCGAAGGCAGTATGAATTTGAAGGGATATCAGTTTTTCTGCATAGCGCCGTCCGATGCCCCAGATATCGCCTACGGGTGTTTGTTGCAGCGCTGTATTTATTTTTTCATCGCTATCCAGCAATAAAATACCACCGGTAGCCACTTTGTTTTTTTTGCTTAGTCGGTTGGCTACTTTACTCAGCACTTTAGTAGGCGCCGCCCCAATAGATACCCGTATGCCCGTCCACTGCTCAATTCTGTTTTTTATGGCTACGCAAAAATCGTACACCTTATCCGCCGGCAGGTGATTCAGATCGAGAAAGGCTTCATCTACCGAATATACTTCCACACATTCCGGTGGCAACATCGATCGCATACATTCCATTACCCGCCAGCTGAGGTCGCCATACAGGTTGTAGTTAGAAGAGAAGGTAGCTACCTGATGCCGTTCAATCAACTCTTTTGCTTTAAAATACGGATCGCCCATTACAATCCCCAGTTGCTTGGCTTCATCAGTGCGCGAGATAATGCATCCATCGTTATTACTCAACACTACTACGGGCCGCTTGTCTAGCCCCGGCCGAAACAATCGTTCGCACGAGCAGTAAAAGCTGTTACAATCTACAATGGCACGCATATTATACGGTATGAATTGTGTACACTACCACGCCCCAGGCCATATAGTCGGTTCCCGGAGCGATGGATATAGCCGGAATGTTTTTGTTATCAGCAGCCAGCGTTCGGCCTTGCCGGTGTACGAGTAATCTTCTCACCAGCATTTCTCCATTTACTACGGCCACTATTATTTTTCCGTGAATGGCCGGCAAACTTCTGTCTACAATCAGCACATCCCCCGGATAGATGCCACTGTCTCGCAAAGCTTCGCTGTTCATCCGGAAGAAAAAGGTAGCGGGCTTGTTATGAATGAGTTGTTCATTTAAATCGATGCCCCGCTCCATATAGTCGTCGGCCGCGGCACCAAACCCGGTAGCATTGGCGGTAGGTACGGCTAACTGATCAAAATCTTTCGAGCCTTTGTAGGCGGCTCCATACCATTGTTCCGTATCCATAATTTTATTTTTGAAATGCTAAATTAATTAGTATTTTTATGCTAAAATAATTATTAATTCATTTTTTATGGTGGCAGTTAAAGAAGTGGGCGGGGCAGCAACGATTCAGCCGATACATGGCTGGTGGCATTATTGGCTGGTGGTTAATCTGCCCACTGGCATACGGCATAAACTCTTATTACCCCGCCAAGCAGGTTGTATGGCCGCTTTTTTGGCCAGAGAGGGCATGGAAAATACCCTAATCCGTTGGATGCAGCGAATATTCAGTCAGCAACAGCAGTTTACACTAACCTTAGATCTGGTAAAACCCCAGCCTAATGAACCTGCTCGCTGGCAGATAAGGGAGCAAAGTCATTTTCAGGCACTTCGGCAACAATTGCATGCACTGAATCCTTATTTGCTGGGCAGTGATTGTCCGGCCATGCAGTTCGGCACTTTTATCCAATGGAAAGTGCCAGACGAATGGTATCATCAGCAGCAAGCCACCGAAACAATCCCTGTTCAATTTTCTTTAGAAGGAATAACCCTATTTCGTAAGCCCTATCATACCGGAGAAGGGAAAGAAGTGCAGGTGTTTGGATTAAAGCCGTAAATCAGTAAATACATCCGTAGCGCTTATTTAATGGTCAGGTTCAGCGTAACGATATCAGATTGCATGTTATTACTCCGCGAATAATGCCCATATCTTAATTCCAAAGCACCCAAATGCTGCCATCCCAGTATTCCATTGGGGGGGGCCATTCGCAGGCCAGCACCATAGAAATGACTGGTAAAAGTAGACAGGTCGAAGTTGCTGGTATAATACGTGTTGGCGGCCGTATGCTGTTGGTAGGGAGCAAAATACTTGGTTGCCTGTTGCGAATAAAATCGATAAAAAGGACTTACCGAAAAGAAGGCAGTGGGTTTAATAACCGGTTCTAGGCTGATGGTATGTGCAGTCATCCCCCAGTCATCCTGATAATAACGATAGTATCCCCGAAAAATCAGATGATCACCCGCAAAATAACTGGCCCGGATTGAAATCGGCGTTTTTAAACGGCTATCTGGTAATTTCTCAACGTGCACACTATTATCCGAAAAATAAACGCGGTGGAAAGGCAATCCAAGATAACCCTGCTGAAGAATCACATCGGTAAGTATAGAAATTTGTAATTGCGCATTGATGATTTGATTATAACTGAAAGTACTGCCAAAAGTATTGCGAGCAGCCGTAGGATAGTCGTCTCCCCTGGGAATAAATGCACCCGTTCTTAGCTCAATGGGATAGATCAGTTTCAGATTGTCGAGATAGGTAAACAGTTTCATGCCAAACTCACCCATCCGGTTCTTGGTTTTTTTTGCCACATTCACCTGACTACCAAAAGATAGGTAATCGAATTCGCGAGAAGCTGAAGCACCTGCACCCCAGGTAAGTCCTTTTTTATCATCTTCCATGGTCCAGTTTAAGGAAGGATAAATGCGAGTATCGTTATAAGAAGCAGAGGAATTCGCTTTCATATCAATTCTATCGGAAGAGGCAGATGTATAATTATCAATTCCTAATTCAGCATCAAAACTGTGTTTGCGCCACTTTTTATCAACGCGGGTGAGTTTGAATGAAAAACTGTTTGAAAAATCGGTCAGTTTCTCCGTACCGATTCCGCCGGTAATGGCAGAATTATTTCCATCCTGACTATAATAGCTAGACACAATATTTGCTTCTGCGAAAGTCAATTTCCGTTGGCGGTAAGCAGAGTCGGAACTTGGTTTTGTTTGCGAAAAAACTGCCAATACACCAATATATAGTGCCAGTATACTTAAGGTTATTTTTTTCATTGTTACTTGTTCTTTTCGGTAGAAGATTACATTAATTACATCCGCAACCTCCACCGCTTTTTCCGGCGTTGGCACCGGAAGCTCCTTCGCGGTATGACAAGAAACTCAGTTCAGTTTTCTCTATTTTTCGGTTACTGAGTATCATTTCACTGTCGTTCAGTTTATTTTTTTGATACTCTTTAACAGTAGTGCAACTGGATAGGCAAATAAAAATAAATCCCGCAGTTATCAGTAAGCGTACCGGGGAAGTTAGGTTTGTAAAGTAGTTGGTGAGCCGAAAGCTATTTTGCATAAGCGTTATTTTTTTGTGTTGGTGGATAAGGTTGCGGATAGTTCCTGTATAAATTCAGGGGGGGAAGTTTTGGGGTATCCCTCCCAGCTTCTTAATACGGTTCCGTTTTCATCAATTAAAACTGTAAACGGAAAAACACCTTTGGGATTATACGAATCTGCCAGCCGATTATTTTGCTCCTGCATATTTTTGGGCAACTGATGTTTTTTTTCGCGTGGAAAATCGGCATTAACCAAAATAAGGTGTTGGTTGGCCCACTGGGAAAAATCATCCGCATTAAAAATTTCTTTGTGCATTTTAATGCAGGGAGCACACCAGTCTGATCCGGAGAAATTTAATAAAATAGCTTTATGTTGTTCCCGGGCATTTTTTTGCGCGCGAACCATATCGGGTTCCCATTGAGCGGGCATTAGCCAACTGAGCAGAGGAATAATTAGGCAAACTAATTTCATGTAGGGTAAAGTTACTGAATAGACACATTGTATTAACTATTGGCTGCTCCATATTATCTATTTTCTGTTAATTGATGGCTAAAAAATTGTATATCCTCAGCGGTAATATCTATATTTAAAAAAATTACTTCCATGGCCAATTTTCGCCGAACGTTGCAGCTGCCTTCCACCATTGCATTGGTAGTTGGGGGCATCATAGGATCGGGCATATTTATGAAGCCTGCCAGTATGATGTCGCAACTGGGTTCGCCGGTATGGCTATTAGGGGTATGGGTTTTGGCTGGCCTTATCACGCTTTGTGGCGCATTGTCGAATGCAGAACTCGCTACCTTATATCCAGAAACCGGGGGACAGTATGTTTTTTTTGATAAGATATTCGGAAAGCGATTTGCTTTTTTATATGGATGGGCTGCGCTCGCAGTTTTTAATACGGGCGGGAATGCATCGGTTGCCTATGTATGTTCTAATTATGCCGGGTATTTTATACAGCTACCGAATTTTGCTGCTGCCACTGAGCAGGCAGCCCGCATCCATATTCCCCTGATTGGAGATATCTATCCCCTAGAAAACTTTGGGGTAAAGAGTTTAACTATTTTGATTATAATTCTTTTCACCTGGATCAATTATTATAGTCTGCAATGGGGCGCATCCTTGCAAAGATGGCTTACCTGGATAAAACTAGTAGCCATTGCTATTTTATTGCTGGGAGTGATGAAATCATCCGTTGGTAATCTTTCCCATTTTTCAGAAACCCTTCCCTCCAAGCCGGCAGGTTGGGCCATGGTTGCGGCCTGGATGGCTGCATTGTCAGGAGCATTTTGGGGGTATGAGGGTTGGAATACTATCACTTTTGTTTCTGGAGAAATCAACGAGCCGCAGCGGAATATTCCTTTGAGTTTGTTTTTTGGATTATTGATTTGTACGTTGGTATATGTATCGCTGAGTGCAGCTTTTGTATACATTTTATCTCCCGCTGCAATGGCGGGTTCTTCTTGGGTTGCTTCAGATGCGGCCCGTTTGATGGGAGGGGTATTAGGTGCCGCCATTATTACAGGTATGGTTGTAGTTTCCACCCTTGGGGCAACCAATGGAAATATTCTGGCCACAGCCCGGGTAACCTATGCATTAGGGGCCTCCAATCGCTTGTTTTCATGGGCGGGTGAAATTCATCCCCGTTTTAATACCCCAGGGAATGCACTTTGGTTAAATGCCATTTGGACGATACTCTTAATCATTAGTGGGTCGTTCGATATGCTTACCGATATGCTGGTTTTTGTAAGTTGGTTTTTCTATGGGATGAGTGCCCTGGGCGTAATCCTTTTACGCATCCGAATGCCCGAAGCTCCCCGACCTTATAAAGTACCCGGTTACCCATATATTCCGTTGATATTTATTTTGTTCACGGTATGTTTTTTAGTGGCCACTCTGGTTACAGATGTACAGCAATATCTTTCCGGAAAAACCCATCTGGTTAATTCTTTGCTGGGAGTGGCTATCACCCTGCTTGGACTGCCGCTTTATTATTGGTCAAAATCAAGAAATTGATGCTTCGATTCGTTGCTAAGCTTTATTTTCGTGCAAACGGATAGAGGAATGGAAGCAGTTATGCTCGAAATACGCACGCAATTTGAGGCCCTAAAGGGAGAGCCGGCAGAACGAATTGAAAAAATTCAGCAAAGCGGCAGCGACCGAATATATTTTCGTATTTACCACAAGGGGGGCTCTACCATTGCTACCTACAATCAACACCAGAAAGAAACCCAAACCTTTATTTATTTCAGTAAACATTTTAAAAAGGCCGGGTTGCCTGTTCCGGAAATTTACTGGCAAAACAGCACCAATACCCTGTATTTTCAAGAAGATTTTGGCCCAGATTCGCTATTGAGTTGTTTAGAAAAGGAGGGGCATACCGACCATATTTATCGGCTTTTTCAAAAAAGTTTGCAGCAGCTGGCCCGCCTGCAGGTTTTGGGAGATCAGGGCTTAGATTACAATCAGTGTATCACTGCCAAAATGTTTGGCAAGCAGGCCATCCTGAGCGACCTATTGTATTTTAAATATTACTTTTTAGATACCCTACAAATACCCTATGATAAGCAGGCCCTATTGGATGATTTTGATGCACTGAGTAATTATTTAACCCATACCCAGTATAAGTTTTTCATGTTCCGTGATTTTCAGAGCCGGAATATACAGGTGCAAAACGATGAGGTTTTTTTTATTGATTACCAGGGTGGTATGAAAGGGGCACCTCAATATGATGTGGCTTCCTTGCTTTGGCAGGCAAAAGCCGAATTGAGTGAACAATGGAAATATAGTCTGCTGGAATATTATCAGGATTGTCTCGATCCCCTGCTCGATCAGCCAGTTGAAAGAAATACATTCGTTAGTCAATACAACGGGTATGTGCTTATCCGATTGTTGCAGGTATTGGGGGCGTATGGGTTCCGAGGACTATTTGAAAGAAAGGCCCATTTTTTATCGAGCATTCCCCTAGCAATGCGTAACCTGCAGTTTTTTATTTTGCATAAGCGGGTGGGCATCATAACACCCGAGTTTGATCGATTGCTTCAAATTATCACCAGCGCGGAAGCAATTGCCAGGTTCGAGCCGATGAAAGCCCACGAAAAAACACCCTTGCAGGTAGAAATCAATAGCTTCAGTTACAAGCGCGGAATTCCAGAGGA
>JAPLEI010000157.1:0-3672 GCA_026391195.1 Bacteroidota bacterium
GAAGCCCATTGGCATAGTGGTAAAAGAAAGCAAAGAGTCGCATCAGCTTATTGAAGAATGGATGTTGCTGGCCAATAAAACAGTTGCAGAAAATGTTTCAAAAATAAAAGTAAATAAAAAGCCCCTGCCATTTCCTTACAGGGTGCACGATCAGCCTGATAAAGATAAACTCGCACCCTTTATTGTATTTGCCAAAAAGCATGGACATCAATTTGATGTATCATCGCCGGAAGCAATTGCCCGAAGTTTTAATCAGATGTTGGATGATGTAGTAGGTAAACCCGAGCAACATGTGTTAGAACAGCTGGGCATCCGAACAATGGCAAAAGCTATTTACACGGCTGAAAATATTGGGCATTATGGATTGGCATTCGAAAATTATTGTCACTTTACCTCGCCCATTCGTCGTTATCCCGATGTATTGGTACATAGAATTTTAGAAAAAGTACTAGCGGGTAATTATACTGCGGATAAAAAAATGGAAGAAAAGTGTAAACATTCAAGTGAGCGGGAAAGAGCCGCCATGGAATGTGAACGTGCCGGAAACAAATATAAGCAGGTAGAATTTATGCAACAGCATTTGGGTGAAGTAATGGAGGGAATAGTAAGTGGCGTTGCTTCCTTTGGATTTTGGGTAGAAACCGTTGAACATAAGTGTGAGGGGTTGGTGAATATTGTAGGACTCACCGATTACGACGATTTTAGACTGGTGGAAGGTGATTATAGTTTAGTGGGCCGGCGCAGTGGCAGAACTTTTCGGATGGGAGATAAGGTAATGATTCGAGTGGTTTCTGCCAATTTAGAAAAAAGACAAATGGATTATGAATGGGTGATGCAGGCTGATGTAAATAAGGTAGATAAAAAGTCCCGCCATTAGTCGAGCAGTTCCCAATGTTCCGAAAAACGGATACCCTCTGCTTCCAAGGCTTTTAATACGGGCTGATAAATGGAGGGATGTGTGGGTATTTGTAAGCCTCGCACCTGGATAATGCCATCCAATAATAGAACGGCAGCAATGCCCAATGGCAACCCCACGGTTTTTGCCATGGCTGTATGTGCCGCATCATCCCCTTCTACCATCAGTTGGGCTGTTACGGCGTATTTTTTTCCTTCGCGTGTATAGGTAATCTCGTGCAACATCACAATCATATCGCGGTCGCCAGGGGCTAGGGCCCATTTTTGTTCTAGTATCCATTGCAGAATATCCGCCGAACTTCCCTTTTTTCGCAGAATCGGTTGTAAATCATTCCAACCAATCTGTGCAAGCAGTGGTAAGAGGTGCGCAGGTAGGTCTTTTTCCCACATGCCGCTTGCTAGTAGGTGCTGCTGAAAATAGTCACGGATACAGATATCCTCGGTTTCTATCTCATTATTTTCCTCGGTGCAGCCAAGCTTTATCAATAGATTCCAGCCCTCACAAAAGGAAGGGTAACGTAGGGTGGTTCTGATAAAGTTATCGGCAGTTTCTAAACCATATAAGGGGATGTAGGCCAGCGAATCTCTGTTCGGATAAGTTGCCAGTTCACCCAATCCCTGAATGGTTACCGGGTGATGAAACTGAAATAGTTTTAAATAGCCTATGCTGCAGGCTTCTTTAGCTTGTTTAAACAGGGCGCCTGCTTTGCCAGCCAATACTACATTGCGGGGATTCCACGAAAATTTATAGTGCCAGGGGTTGTTGTCACAGGCGGGTGCCACCAATCCACCGCAATGAGATGCAAATCCCGTAATAATTCCCTGTTTCTGGTGAATCTGATCTATCAGCTGCATGGCACTCATATGATCTATTCCCGGATCCAGCCCCATTTCCATCAGAAACAACAAATTGGCATCTGTTATTGCTGCTTGTAATTTTTGCAAACCGGGATCTGTGTATGAGGCGGATAAAAAATGTTTCCCTAAAAGCAAACAATCCTCACCCACCACCGTTTGTAAGGAGGGGGGGAGCAGCGAGATAACCACACTGGCATCCCCAATCAATTCTCTTCGGGTGGCTGTATCTTTAATGTTCAAAGATCGGGGGGTTAGGGCAGGATAGGGGAGTAATTTTTGCTCCACAATGGCCAAATCAATATCCGCAACGGTTCCACGCCAGTTTCGGGAGCTGCAGATTCCCTGTAAAAACCGTATCAGGGTGGTGGATGATTTGCCTGCCCCCAAAAGTAACAGATGCGGTTGGGCCATTTTACAACAAATTTGGGAATGAATGGGCGTAAAGGTACAAAACCGAAAGGGTAGAAGGGGATTTTGGCAAGAATATTCAAAAATACCTGCCAAAAACGGTTAAAAATCGGTCTCCGAAATTCGGTTAAAAATGTGGTTGATTTGTGGATAAAACAAGGTTAATTTTTGATAGTTTTTTGGGTCAATCGCCCCAAAAAAAAGTATCTTCGCAGACCCCTGAAAATCGGTAATAAAAACATCCGGAAATTGTAAGCAGGGGAACCCAAATATAGCATGGCGGAAGAAAATTTTACACCCGAAGTCACTCACGATAACGACCGAATTATTAAGGTAAACATCGAGGAGCAGATGAAGACTGCCTACATCGATTATTCGATGTCGGTAATTGTTGGCAGGGCATTGCCCGACGCAAGAGATGGATTTAAACCTATCCACCGCAGGGTATTGTTTGCCATGAACGAAATTGGCAACAACAGCAATAAGGCCTATAAAAAATCTGCCGCCATTGTTGGAGAGGTGATGGGTAAGTATCACCCCCATGGGGATGCTTCCATTTATGATACTGTGGTGCGGATGGCGCAGGACTGGACGCTCCGATATACCATGGTAGATGGACAGGGGAATTTTGGAAATCAGGATGGTGACCCACCGGCAGCTATGCGGTATACCGAAGCTCGTTTGGAGAAAGTGGCAGAAGCCATGTTGGAGGATATTGATAAGGATACGGTAGATTTCCAATTCAATTTTGATGATTCTCGGCAGGAGCCAACGGTTTTACCCACCCGGATTCCTCAGTTATTGGTAAATGGATCTTCTGGTATTGCGGTGGGGATGGCTACCAATATGATGCCGCACAATTTGCGTGAAACGGTGGATGCTTGTATTGCATTTATTCAAAATAGGGATATCACAATAGATGAGTTGATGCAGATTATCAAAGCACCTGATTTTCCTACCGGAGGTATTATTTTTGGCATGGAAGGCATCAAAGAGGGATTCCGCACCGGAAGAGGAAGGGTTGTAGTGCGGGGCAGGTGCCATGTAGATACCAAACAAAGCGGTCGAGAGCAGATTGTAATTACAGAAGTACCTTATCAGGTAAATCGCGATGTACTCACCAATCGGATTGGCCAATTGGTGAACGATAAAATAATTGAGGGCATTGCCCATGTGAACAATGAAAGTAACATGCGCGAGGGAACCCGGATTGTTTTGGATCTAAAGCGCGACGGAGTTGCCCAGGTTATTATCAATCAGTTGTATAAGTTTACCGAGTTACAAACCAGCTACGGTATCAATAATGTTGCCATTAGTAAGGGTAGACCCGTTCAGATGAACCTGAAGATGCTGATAACTGAGTTCATCGATTTCCGGATGGAAGTAGTGATTCGGAGAGCCCGTTTTGAACTTAAAAAAGCAGAAGAAAGAGCCCATATTTTGGCCGGATACTTGAAAGCGCTGGATCATTTGGATGAAGTGATTGCAATC
>JAPLEI010000157.1:3733-4436 GCA_026391195.1 Bacteroidota bacterium
ATCATCCGGGCCAGCAGAACCCCCGATGAAGCTAAAGCTTCGCTGATTGCTAAAAGCCGGGAGGGAAACTGGGTACTCAATCCTGCATTGTTAGGGGATGTTCCAACCGATATCTATACCGAAGAACCCGGATTTTCTGAAGCGCAAACCAAAGCTATATTGGAACTTCGTTTGCAGCGACTAACGGGTATGGAGCAGGATAAGATTGTGGATGAGATTACTGAATTGATTAAAACCATCCAACATTTACGCGAACTTTTGCAAAATGAAGGATCCCGCTATGCATTGATAACGCAGGAGTTATTGGAAATCCGCGAAAAATTTGGCGACGATCGTAAGTCAGAAATTCAATATCTAGCCGATGAAATGCGCATTGAAGACCTGATTGAAAATGAAGATGTGGTGATTACCATTTCTCATCTGGGTTATATCAAGCGCACTTCCGCCACCGAATATCGTCAGCAACGGCGTGGTGGTAGGGGAGCAGTTGGTTCCAAAACACGGGAAGAAGATTATGTAGAACATTTGTTTGTTGCATCTACGCATGGCACAATGATGTTCTTTACCGAGAAAGGACGATGTTTTTGGTTGCGCGTATACGAAATTCCAGAAGGTGAAAAGCAGGGTAAGGGCAGGGCCATCCAAAATTTGATACAACTGCCAGGCGATGATAAAGTGAAGGCAATTAGATCGGAAGAGCACA
>JAPLEI010000111.1 GCA_026391195.1 Bacteroidota bacterium
AACTTCATATTGCAAAATTACTGTGTAATACAACACATGACACTAATTTGACAATTCCCTCACCATACTTAATTAATTTTGTACCCTTCTTAACTTTAATTTTTGGAAAGATGAACAAAATACTCGGTTTCGTGGCCATCCTTTTCTACGGAACTGCCACAGTGGCACAAGCTCCTAAAGTGGCCGCAGATACCCTTTTATTTGAAGGGGAAAAGCACTTTAAAAATATTCAGCAATTAACATTTGGGGGTGATAATGCAGAAGCTTATTGGAGTTTTGATGGTAAGTTCATCACTTTTCAACGCACCAATACCAAGGAGGGATTACTCTGTGAGCAGATATTTATTGGCAAGGCACCTGCAGCCGGAGAGCAGTTTACTTATCAAATGCTCAGTAACGGAAAGGGACGAACCACCTGTTCTTATTTTTTACCCGACGGCAAGCATGTTTTATTTGCTTCCACGGCAAAGGGAGGTGATGAATGTCCCCCCGTTCCAGATCGTTCTAAATATGGCAATAAATACATCTGGCCCCTTTATAATACCTACGATATTTTTATCGCAGATTTAAAGGGAAATATTACCAGTCAATTAACTACTGCCAAAGGGTATGATGCGGAAGCCACTTTGTCTGCGGATGGCAAAAAAATGATTTACTGCAGTGATAAAGGAGGTGATTTGGATTTATATGTGATGGATTTGAAAAGTAAAAAAGAGATTCAAGTAACCTCCCAGTTGGGTTATGATGGTGGAGCCTGGTTTAGCCCGGATGGAAAAAAAATTGTTTGGCGTGCCAGTCGCCCCTCTTCCCCCGAAGCTATTGCTGAATATAAATCCCTGTTGGCCGAAGGGATGGTAGCCCCCACCAATATGGAAGTATGGGTGGCAGATGCAGATGGTAAAAATGCCCGTCAGATTACCAACCTAGGCCAGGCCAACTGGGCCCCCAATTTTACACCCGATGGAAAACACATCATTTTCTGCAGCAATCATGAATATAAAAGAGGATTCCCCTTCAACATGTATATTGTTGATTTGGAAGGCAATGGATTAGAGAAAATCAGCAGAGATAAAGGCTTTGATGCTTTTCCCATGTTTAGTCCGGATGGTAAAAAAATAATCTTTGCTTCTAACCGAAATAATGGAGGTACCCGAGATACCAATTTGTTTATGGCCGACTGGGTAGAGTAATTATTGAAAGATTCCCGGATGTTTTTAGCATAGTTTTTCTATCTTTCCGTACTTAAATTCATGTTATGCAAACGGGATTGCTCCATTTACACAACCTGCTCCGCTGGGTTATACTTATTTTATTGTTACTTTCTATTATTAAAGCCTATCAAGCTAAATCGCATCCAGATTTGTATCCGGCAGGCAAACAGCCGATCTGGTTATTTACCCTGATTGCGGCTCACATAACTTTACTATTAGGCTTGTATCAGTGGGGATGGGGCCGATATGGTTTTTTTACCACGGAACTTCCCGAAGGAATCAGTGTTATGAAAGATAAGTTCCTACGCTTTTATTGGGTAGAACACCCGGTTACTATGATTCTCGCCATCCTATTAATTACACTGGCCTATGGTGCCGGAAAAAGAGGCGACTACAAGAGAGTATTTTGGTTTTTTCTGCTTTCGCTCATAATCATTCTGGTGAATATCCCCTGGCCTTTTAGAGAGATTGTAGGCCGTGCCCTATTACCCGGAGGTCATTGATTGGCAGAGCGAGGTCCCAATTCTATTACTTCGCAATCCTGTATTTTATTTCCGTGGATGTTGAAACGGACAATGGTTCTTTGCTGATGCCAGCCATGCGTTCCGGCAGCTCCGGGATTCATGTGTAACACCTGATTGGCATTATCGTACATGATTTTTAAAATATGGGAGTGGCCCGTAATAAATAATTGGGGTCGGTACGATTGTATTAATGGGAGCGACTGTGGATTGTATTTAGGTGGATACCCTCCAATATGCGTGATTAAAACGCGCACTTCTTCACAGATAAACTCCAATACCCGAGGAAAATACTGCATCATCAACGAGTCGTCTATATTGCCATACACGCCTTTTACAGGTTTGAAGGCGGCCAGTTTTTCGTATACTTCTATATTCCCTACATCTCCCGCATGCCAGATCTCATCCACATTGGCAAAATGATGAAATATTTTTTCATCCAGATAGCTATGGGTATCCGACAGTAATCCAATGCGCGTCATGCTGCTAAGATATCAACTTTTTTAAGCCATCCATTTTCAGTAACTTTCTTTTATGAAGTTGTTCCGAATTTTATTGCATGCGATGCCATTTTTTATAGGCTGCCTTTTATTCACTGGCTGTGTTAGCCCGTATCGGGGATACCATCCTACCCCAAATTCAACAGCAACCCGCTTAACCGGCAGTGCATTTTTTGCATGGGCCAACACGCAATCTCGGGCTGTTTGGGATTCTATGGCGGTTCAACAAATTGTTTCCGGCAATTACCCTAGTCACGTATTTCGTTGGGTAACGATTCATACTCAAATACAGGTTGATTCAGTAACCACCCTTCGGGCATCTTATCAGGTTACCTCCGATTACCTGAGTTTAGGAACCGATGCCGATTGGAGTAGGGTACCTTTAACCGCAATGGCTGCCCAGCAATTAGCCGATAGCTTTCAATGTTTTTTACCTACCCGAAAAATAGTGGATGATATCTATCAGGCTGCCCAGGTTAAGCTAGCTCCCATGCCTATGTTTGCCTTCCGCGATTCGCCGGTAACCATGTATCAGCATCATCTGATTATTGAAGGATTGCGCAATGGAAGGAAAGGGTTGATTGCAGGTATTAAAAAAGATGTGGTGATTGCTGCGCTGCTTACCCGATCTGCAAAGCCCAATCGAATTGCCATTTATGGTTG
Source organism: Bacteroidota bacterium (assembly GCA_026391195.1). Taxonomy (GTDB): domain Bacteria; phylum Bacteroidota; class Bacteroidia; order Chitinophagales; family Chitinophagaceae; genus Sediminibacterium. Next base: position 2,896 of record JAPLEI010000111.1, read on the forward strand.
GCATCAATTGAACGGAAAGCCCATTCAGCCATTATATGCCGGACATGTTAACTGGTATGTTGATTATAGTCATGGCGTTCGTTTAGTTAAAAGAACTATCCAAATCAACGGTCGGCCATATGATTACATACAAGTAATGAAGGATCCGTTATTGCGGAAACTAATTTGTGATGAAGCGGATTGTGATGTGTATCGATATACTACCATCAGCAACCATACCGCTCCCGTAAAATGATTTGGTGATGAAGGATATGGCCGGTTAACAGTAACCCAATGGATCGGGCATTGATGGTATAATCGCCTACCTCTATTTGGTTCTCCCAGGCTTGCTCCTGTATAGAATCAAATAAATAGCCGGTGGCATTTCTCACACTTTCCCATTCCAGCATGGTATGTTGCCAGCTAACCGGAAAAGCCCGCGATGCCATAACAAATTGATCCTGGTCAAAGGGAGGGAGGGTTGCCGTTTCACCCCGAACGATACACAATAATCGATAAGTGAAAACCCGCTCGGTATCTGTTAGATGTTGAATAACTTCCTGTACCGACCATTTTTCGGGTGCATACCGAAAAGAAGCTTTTTCTGCGGGTATGGATTGGATGAAATGATAAATGGCAGTTTGATGCTGCTTTAAAATTTCCAACGGGTTGTTGCCTCCCGCCAATCGAATATAGTTTTCGGCAAAACTGGGATAAATTAGAGGCATAAGAGCAAATGTGATTATTTTTTTAAGCTGGGTCCCGGTTTAGCTTTCAATTGATTGAATTCATCGGCTGCTTTAATCGCTTGATAGGCATTTACAATTCCCCCTGTTTTACTCAGCGATTTCCAATTGGTTAGGGTTTTGTCTTTATTGGTAGCTGGTATGCAGGTTTGAATGTCTTTGGGTATGGTTACCGTTTTTTGCAAAATTTGTACAATTTCGGTTGTGGTGAGTGCCGGATAATAAGAACGCATAAGGGCTGCAATGCCGGCAACAATGGGACCTGAAAAACTAGTGCCATCTGATTTGCCATAAACATTTCCTCCCGATTGAGTTGAAAATATTTTTACACCCGGTGCAAAAAAGTCAACCAAATTAGCACTATAATTACTGAAATCAGCAGTAAGGCAATCGGTAATATGTAAATCGCTGCTGGCACCTATGGTGAGATAGTTGTTGGCATATCTGTTCCACGCTCCCAGCCAAGGGTTGGGAAATTTGGGTTTTTCATCCAGTGATACGCTTTCATTGCCGGCAGAATGTACAATTAATACATCGCGGTCTTCTGCATATTTTACGGCACTGTCTATCCAGTTTTTTTCAGGTGAGTGCGATTTGCCAAAACTCATGTTAATCACTTTGGCACCATTATTCACAGCATATCGGATAGCAAGTGCAATATCTTTATCATATTCATCTCCATTCGGCACCATCCGTAAAACCATCAGTTTTACATTATCGGCAATACCATCCAGTCCAACCCCATTGCCTCTTTCGGCACCAATCAAACCTGCTACCTGAGTTCCGTGCCTGGCACTTTCTCCATCGCTCATCACATCCGGGTTGCCATATAAACTGTCTGATAGATTATAGTAATCATCCTTTATAAACAGGGCCCGGTAGTCGGTGGGGGGAGTATGCCTGTTTGCAGAATCTATACGCATTTTATCCAGTTCATTATTTAATTCAAATAACAATTTCTGGTTGGTATAATCGTCGTCCACTTCGAATAAGCGAATAAAAGTAAGGTAGCCCAGTTTGGCATCTTTTCCGGGTTTGCTGGTGGGAATAAATTTTTCCAGGTTATCCACCGAAAAAGTATCTTTCTTCATCTCTGCCCTAATCATTTGATCGTATTTCTGCAAAGTGCGGCTGGCCATCGAAAGCATGCGTATTTGACTTTCTTCGTCTGGATCTCCTTTCATCTCATCTGCTGCCTTTTTCCACCCGTAGTAGGTATATTTGTCTTTTGCCGATAACAATTGCGTGTCAAGTGTGGGTGCTTCAAAAGTATTTTTATATCGGTAATAGAATCTCGATTTTTCACTGGATGCTTTGGTGAGATTTTTTCCGTCTTTACCACCCAGAAAATTCCAGCCATATACATCATCAATATATCCATTGTAGTCGTCGTCTATGCCATTACCCGGAATTTCTCCCGGATTATGCCACAGATTTTTTTTCAAATCTTCATGAGTGGTGTCTACCCCCGAATCCAGTACGGCAACAATTACCGGAACGCTTTTTCTTTTTTTCTCTTGCAAAAACTGATAAGCCTTGGGTAAAGAGATGCCATAAATTGAATCGGTTGCCGGGTCTTTCAGGTACCAGGTGTTCAATTCAAAATTTTGTGCATGCGCCCCCAGTCTGATAAGTATCAGTAGGAGGGGGATTAAAATGAACCGGTTGTACATGAAATGGGTTTGTTGCACAAAAATGCACTATTTATCCGCCAGTCGCTTAACGATTGTACTATTTTAAGAAAACGTTAGTAAGCCATACGGGTAAATCAGTCAGTAATCGTAAACTGTATTCCCTGTGCCAATGGGAGTTGACTTCCCCAGTTGATGGTATTGGTTTGCCGGCGCATATATGCTTTCCAGGCATCACTGCCACTTTCTCTGCCTCCTCCGGTTTCTTTTTCACCTCCAAAAGCCCCACCAATTTCTGCGCCACTGGTGCCAATGTTCACGTTGGCAATGCCACAATCGCTGCCATTTACACCCAAAAATGTTTCTGCTTCTCTCAGGTTGAGTGTAATGATGGAGGAGGAAAGACCTTGAGGAACAGCGTTTTGTATGGAAATGGCTTCTTCCAATTCCTGATAAGGCATTATATAGAGTATAGGCGCAAAGGTTTCCTGTTGCACAATTTCCATGTTCGGATTAACTTCAGCCACACAGGGTTTTACATAACAACCACTTTCATATCCGGGCCCGGATAATACACCCCCCTCTACCAGCATTTTACCGCCGGCTGCTTTGCAGCGTTCAATGGCTTGTAGGTATTGGGCAACAGCCGCCTGATCTATCAGCGGGCCCACATGATTGGAGGCGTCCAACGGATTTCCGATGCTCAATTGCTGATAGGCTTTTACCAATTGCTGTTGAAAACGCTCATATACCGATTGATGAATAATTAATCGCCGCGTGCTGGTACATCGTTGTCCGGCAGTTCCCACGGCCCCGAAAACGCATCCAATTAATGCCATCGAAAGATCGGCATCTTTTGAAATAATAACTGCGTTATTTCCACCCAGTTCTAAAATAGTTTTACCTAATCGGGCAGCCACTGTTGCCGCCAATGCCTTACCCATGCGGGTAGAACCTGTAGCAGACACGAGCGGGATTCGATGGTCGTTACTGATTTTTTCTCCTACCGCCCTTCCACCCTGAACCAGACAATTTACGCCTTCGGGCACTTGATTTTGCTCAAATACTCGGGCAACAATTTGTTGAACAGCTACCGCACACAGGGGTGTTTTTTCACTGGGTTTCCATACAGTAACATTTCCGCAAATCCATGCCAGTGCACTATTCCACGCCCATACTGCCACTGGAAAATTGAAGGCAGAAATAATGCCTACAACACCCAGCGGATGCCATTGTTCATACATCCGATGCGCTGGTCGCTCACTCTGCATAGTAAGGCCATATAATTGTCTAGAGAGTCCAACCGCAAAATCGCAGATATCAATCATCTCCTGTACTTCTCCCCAACCTTCTTGTAAACTTTTTCCCATTTCATAACTTACCAGGCGGCCCAGAGCGTCTTTTTCTTTTCGCAGGGCTTCTCCCACTTGCCGAACGATTTCTCCTCTTCTAGGTGCCGGCCAGTTTCTCCAAATCAGAAATGCCTCCTGTGCCTGTTGGATTATCTTTTCATAGGCTTCCCCATCTGCTTCTGCCACTGCTCCAATAAGTTGTCCGTTAACAGGCGAAAAACTTTCTATTTTTCCCCCTGAACTGTGTACCCAATTAGATCCGGTTGCATTTCCTGATTGGGAAGCTTGTATATGTAAATGGTGTAGAAATTCCATATGAATAATTTATACAAAGTTCCGGAAAAAAAGGATGCAAAATCCGCCGAATTGCCTTCAAAGGCGACTAACTAAAAAAAGTAGATTATTTCTGTGAAAGCTCCCACAGCTGGTCATACACTTTGCCATAACTGCTACCAATCGGAATTTCTTTTCCCTGCACCCATACTTTGGTTTTGCTAAATTTTTCAATTTTAGCAACGGGAACAATAAATGAACGGTGAACCCGAATAAAATCCCGGGGCGGAAGTTTCTCCAAGATATTTTTTAAAGTCATCAAAGTTAACACTGGGGTAGGCTTCAGGTAGATTTTGATATAGTCGTCCAATGCTTCAATTAAATCGATGTCTTTCAAATTCATTTTCATGATTTCGTAATTCACTTTTACGAAAATCGAATTGAGTTGCAGTTCCTGTGAGTTCAGGAATTCGATGTATTCTTTTGCTTTGTAGCAAGCCTTCAAAAACCGGTCGTATTCAAAGGGTTTAAGCAGGTAGTCTACCGCATCCACATTAAAACCATCCAATGCATAATCTTTATAAGCTGTGGTGAAAATTACGGGAGGTTTTTTTACCAGGTTTTTGTAAAACTGCATGCCAGTAATATCGGGCATCTGAATATCTAAGAATAATAGGTCTATTGAATTACTTGCCAGATAAGCTTTGGCTTCATCGGTATTGGTAAAGGTTTTTTCTAAACGAAGAAAAGAAATTTTCAAGCAGTATTCAGTAATCAACTGTAGTGCCAATGGCTCGTCGTCTATTGCTATACAATGTATCATTCGATGTTGATTTCGAGGTGAACGGTATAGGTTTGTTGATGGGCTTCACAGCTCAGTATATGCTTTCCTGGGTATAACAATTCCAGCCTTCTTTTAACATTGTTAATGCCTATGCCGGTTTTTTCCATTTCGTTGTTTTCGGAAGGTACGATATAATTTGTGGCATCAAAAATAACCCTGTTGGGTTTTGTTATTAAATGAATCGAAATAGTAGAAGCCTCTTTGGTACTTACTCCATATTTAAAAGCATTCTCTATAAAGGGAATAAACAATAAGGGGGCAATGGAATAGGGTTCGATTTCTCCTGCTACCGCAAAATCCAACGTTACCTTATCTGTTAGCCGAACCTGTTGTAATTCAATATAATTGTTGATAAATTCAACTTCTTTACTGAGTGGTACATAATCTTTCTGAGAATCTGCCAAAATATAGCGCATGATTTTAGAAAGCTTCATCACCGCGGGCGCCGTTTTTTCACTTTTTACAACCGCCAGCGAATAAATATTGTTGAGGGTATTGAAAAAGAAATGCGGATTGATTTGTGATTTTAGAAATGATAATTCTGTATTCAGTTTTTCATTCTCTGTTTCTTTTCGATGTTGTTCCGTTTGCAACCATCGCTGAATCATAGAAATGCAAGTGCCCACCGTAAAAACCAGCAGGAACAAAACGGTATTATAGGGATTGGCATAAGGACGTCTACCATCCGACCCGAATCCGCGAGGCCTTCCCTGAAATGCGGGGTTACGGATAAATTCCCGGTTTTGAATAGGACTAACCTCCGGCTCTGCAATCCATCCGGCAATTACTTTCGGAACATTTAAAAAAATGAGCAAACAAATTACAATCGATAAGCTATACCAGAGCCATTTCTCTTTAACCAATAGTTTTGGAATCAGCCAAAGGGTATTTAGGTAATAGAATAAAACAATAAAAATGTTATAGCAAACAATGGATGCTAGTTGATGATTGCTCATACTAAATTCCCGCAGTCGGGGAAAAAATACCAGGTAGGGGAGCGTGAAAAAGCATACCCAAGCTGCAATATGGGTAATCAATACGAGCGTTTTTCTATTATTCTTCACGGGTAGGCAATTATACTTTTTTGCTAGGTAAAGCTACGGTGTACCTAGTATAACAGAAAAATATATGGGTGAATGGTGGATTAACCTCGGTGAAGGAATGATTTTGAAGGATAATTATCCGGCAGGTTGCACTTTGGCATGCAATTCTTCATACAAGTGATGGATAAGCCCGTCTGCCAACCCAATTTTGGGAACATAGATTTCTTCAGCATCTGCCCATCTCATTACATTCAGATAAATCAGCAGCGCAGGAACAATAACATCTGCCCGGTCTTCGCGTAAATCGTACAGTCTAATCCGGTCGGCCAGTTTGTAGCTCGACAACTCTTTATAATAATCTTTCAGTAAATCAAGGGTTAGTGGCCTGCCATCCTTCTTTTTGCTGAGTGAAAAAATCTTGTTGATATTTCCTCCGGTACCAATGGCTACAATTTTTTTGTACCCCTTAGTTTTCAGTTTGATGGTTTCCTTCATTGCATCCCACTGGGCTTCTGTAACCATATTTTTCAGCAAACGGATCGTGCCAATGTTGAAAGATTCTTTACTGATTAATTTTCCGTCGGCAAAAAAAGTTAATTCGGTGCTGCCGCCCCCTACATCGATATATAAGTAACTATGTTCGGTATCCATATTTTCGGCAATATGGTTTTCGTATATCAGCGAGGCTTCCAGTTCGCCACTAATGATTTCAATTTCTAATCCGGTTTCTAGTTTTACCTTTCGGATAATATCGGCACTGTTGCTGGCATCCCGCATGGCACTGGTAGCGCATACGATTACCTCTTTTACACCATATGCATTAATCAGGTGACTATAGGCTTTCATGGTTTGTAATACCATGCCTCTTTTTTCTTTAGAGATTTCGCCTTTTTCAAACACATCAAAACCCAGCCGAAGCGGAACCCGAACCAGATTCAACTTATTAAACCGAACGGTTCCATCTTTCTCTGGAATTGCTTCTGAAATCAGTAATCTGGCAGCATTACTCCCAATATCAATTGCAGCTAATCTCATGAGGCAGTTTGGTTTTTCCGGCTCAGGTATTTATAAATTTCTACCTGAGAACGGATCGGTCTTTTTCCCTTGGAAGATACATAGTTGTTTGTTAATTGCGCATCCAACATTCGGGCTTTTACATTATCTCTTAATTGTATGTGGATAATCTCTTTTAACTCACTTGCTAATTCAGGGTTTAATATGGGTATTGCCGCTTCTACCCGGTGGTCTAAGTTTCTTACCATCCAGTCGGCGCTGGAGATAAACACTTTTTCCTGCCCCTGATTATGAAAAATCATTACCCGGGCATGTTCCAAAAATTCATCCACAATACTGATGGCATTCAGGGGAACTGCCTGTTTTTTAGGCCCTATAATCGGGCAATAGATACCCCGAATGATCAGTTGAATATTTACACCTGCCTGCGCCGCTTCATGTAAACTAGAGATCAGCGCCTGGTCGCTTAACGAGTTCAACTTTAGAATAATGGATGCCGGCTTTCCTGCTTTAGCTTGCTTTATCTCTTTGCCAATTAATACTTGTAATTCTTTCCGCATTTTTAGCGGACAAACCAATAGGGTTTTGCAATTTCTCAGTTCTGCCATGCCGGTTCGCCAGTTTTCGAGGTATTTGAAAATCCGGTTAATATCTGCCATTACATTTCGGTTGGCAGTAAGCAAACAATGATCTCCATAAACCCGGGCAGTTTTTTCATGTAAGTTTCCGGTACTCACAAACCCATATTGAATGGTTTTATTTCCAGATCGTTTTTTAACAATACCCAGTTTGGCATGGATTTTCATATTGGGTACGCCCAGTAATACTTTTACCCCTTCTTCTTCCAACACTTTTTTCCATTCCAGGTTATTCTCTTCATCAAAACGGGCTTTCAGTTCCAGCATCACTACTACTTCTTTGCCATTTCTTGCAGCGTTAATCAGCGCATTAATTACTTTGGATTGGGAAGCCAGCCGGTAAGCTGTAATTTTTATGCTGGTAACTTCCGGATCCATGGCCGATTCGCGCAGCAAATCAATTAAAGAATTAAAACTATGGTAGGGGAAATGGAGCAGCACATCTTTCTTTACAATCACATCTGTTACGCGCAGTGATTTGGCTAAGTCTGGATGTATAAATGCCTGTGATCTGCGTACACCGCTTTCTTGCAACACAGGCGGGAAGTCCATAAAATGCCGAAAATTATGAATTCTTCCTCCAGGAATGATATTACTTTTCTTGCCCAAACTGAGTCTGCGAATCAGGTATTCGAGCAGGGCAGCATCCATTTCTTTGTCATATACAAACCGAACCGGCTTACCTTTTCTTCGATTTTTTAGCCCCTTTTCAATTTTCTCAACAAAAGTGGTACTTACATCATTGTCGATATCCAGCTCGGCATCTTTGGTAACCTTAAAAAGATAGGACTCAAAATTTTCGTAACCGAAGTAAGAAAATATCTGGGGTAGATTAAACCGGATTATATCTTCCAGTAAAATAATGGATTGTTGTTCTCCTGCCGTGGGCAATTGAATAAAGCGGCCCAGCGTTTGGGTGGGGATTTCTATCAATGCAAATTTATTCCGATAAGCCGATTGTCTCTTTTTCATAACTACCCCCAAGTAAATACTCTTATCTCGCAGGTAAGGCATTTGTGGTAAACTTTCAATCATCAGGGGAATGATATTTGCCCGTACCTCTTCTTCAAAATATCGGGTAACAAATTCTTTCTGCTCCCGGGTAAGGTGTTTTTCATCTAACAGTAATACCTTTTCTTTTTTAAGTTCCTTTAAAATACCCGTCCAGATTCGGTTAAATTCGTTTTGCTGTTGTAAAACAATGGTTTGAATTTCCTCCAGAATATGCTGGGGATCTTGCTCCATGTAAATATTTATTTTTTGATGCCAGGTGCGGAGTTCAATCATCCGCTTGAGGGTAGCCACCCGCACCCGAAAAAATTCATCACTGTTGTTAGAAAAAATACCCAAAAACCGAATGCGCTGACTTAGGGGTACAGTAGGGTCGTTTGCTTCCTGTAATACCCTGGCATTAAAACTGAGCCAACTGATGTCTCTTTGAATAAATTGAGTTTTCATTTGAATAGCTGCTATTTGTAAACTTAAAATTAGGGCAGACTAAGCCGTTACTGTGTTAACTTATTGTTTATCCGAATCAGGAAAGGGTTGCTTTAATGCGGGCAATCAAACCCGTGGTTGAAAAGCCTGCTACCAGTGGATTAATTTCTACTTTACCGCCGGCTGCGATTACTTCTTTGGCCCCCACAATTTGTTCCAGGGTATAGTCGCCACCTTTTACCAGCACATCCGGTTGAATGGCAGTTATCAGTTCGAGGGGAGTGGGCTGATCAAAAATAATCACGGCATCTACCATTGCCAATGAAGCCAGCAGCAATGCCCGGCTTTGCTCTTGGTTAATGGGTCTTTCGGGTCCCTTCAGTGCCCGGGTACTTGCATCACTATTCAGCCCAACCACCAGATAATCAGCTGAAAGCGCTGCCTGTGAGAGGGAAAAAATATGACCTTCATGTAATATATCAAAACACCCATTGGTAAATGCCACTGTTTTTCCTTTCATTTTCCAGGCATACACCCGATTGCAAAGCGGCTTGAGGGTGAAGATTTTTTGGTTTATCGCATCAACGGCCTTCATTTTGCTGTTTTTTATTATAAAAGGGCAGAACCAGTAAACTGATTCCTCCTACTATTACTACTATCATCACTTGGGCAAACCATTGTAAGGTTCCATTGGCCACACCCAGCGTATAGTCTACTCCATTTTGCTCCAATACTTTAGCCAACAAAAATGCATAGGCACCTATTCCGCCGGGAGTTAGAATCATACCTACACTGGCAAATGCCAGCGCACTTACGGCTACCGGAAATCCCAGCATATCGGTTCCGGCAGTTGCATACAGCCCTAACCAAGTTCCTCCTAGGTACAAAGACCAAATACCAACCGTATAAGCAAAAAATAATTTTTTATGTTTCAATTTGCGTGCAGTACTTACTCCCTCCCAAATGCCAAGTGCGATCCCTTTGATTTTAGCCAGTAATGCTTTTCCCCGGCCCGTATATAGTACCCATCCCACAAATAACACTGCAATGATCACAACCCCTAATAGAATCCAGCTTGAAAGGGAACCCGACTGCTCTGAAGTGGATTGCATGTTCTTAATATTTTGGTAGCTGCCGATTACCACGTTGAATTGCAGTACCAGGGCCAGTAAAAAAACTGCCAGTAGGCTAAGCACATCAAAAGCCCTTTCCGCCACTATGGTGCCCACTACTTTTTCTACTGGAACCTTTTCATATTTAGATAGGAGCGTGCATTTGAGCACTTCTCCTAAACGGGGAATGGCTAAATTGGCAAGATATCCAATCATTACTGCAAAGAAACTATTCAAGAATCCCGGAGTATATCCCATAGGTTCCATCAAAAGCCTCCAACGAAGGGTTCTGATAACATGACTGCCAGATAAAATTAAAAATACCGGAATGAGCAGCCAGAAACGGGCTGTTCGAAGCGACTGTTGAAATTTTTCCCACTCCTGATCAGGAATTTGATGCAGGCTCCACCAGACTAAAAATATTCCGAGCCCAAAAAAAAATCCATATTGCAGCAATCCCAGAAAGGCTTTTTTCATAGTTGGCGACTTCATTCATTAAGAAAAAAATAGATTCCTAATGAGGCTTAAGATAAGCAAAGGTACGCAGCTTTTTTTCAAAAACTCTTTTCGTTCCTAGATATACTAGGGGTATTTTGTATTGAAAAACAATGATTTTCAATAGGTTATTTGTGTTCATTTAGGTGCCAATCCCCTTTTCCTGCTAAATCAGGGCGATTTTTCGTACCTTTGCACTCCGGTTGATTCCAGCCGGTACTAAACGGCAGTGCACATGTCTACTAAGAAGAGAATATTATTCATTGCTACCGAAATGTCTCCTTACCTCGAATTAACTGAATTCGCCGAGGTGATTAACAAGTTAGCAATCAAGAGTAATGAGAGTGGTTTAGAAGTTCGCTGTATCATGCCGCGATTTGGAGTAATCAATGAGCGGAGGCATCGTTTGCACGAAGTGGTTCGGCTTTCCGGCATCAACGTCTCGGTTGATAATGATGATTATCCCCTGCAAATTAAGGTGGCTTCCCTTCCCAATGCACGTTTGCAAGTTTACTTTTTAGAAAATGAAGACTTCTTCAAGAGGAAGCAGGTATTTCATAGCGAGTCGGAGGAATGGTTTGAGGATAATTTGCTCCGTACCATTTTCTTTTGCAAGGGCGCATTAGAAACGGTTAAGAAATTTGGATGGCCTCCGGATGTAATCCATTGCAGTGGCTGGATGACCGGCCTGATTCCCGCCTATATTAAAGTAGCTTATAAAAAAGAACCCGTATTCTCCAATAGCAAAATTCTCTTCACCATTGGTCAAAATACCTTTACCGACAACCTCGGTACCGACCTGGTGAAAAAAGCCCTTATTAATGGCAATATTCGGGAGAAAGACCTGGATACTTTCAAAGATGCCAACAATGCTGCCATGTTCAAAGGGGGAGCCCACTATGCGGATGCCATTAGTTTTGGCGACGATAACATTGAAAAAAGTCTATTAGACGAATTCAGCAAGGTAAAAGGGAAAAAGGTGTTGCCTTTTAAAGGATGGGATTCGGATTTAACCGATTACATCGAACTCTACCAACACCTCGCAGGCAAATAAATTAACTTTCCATTTACTGTTTTGTGGAAATAATATCCACACTTGCATTGCCATTGCAGCAACCCCTGTTAGTTACCGGTAAATTATCTTTATATTTGCGGCATTAAAATTGATAAAATGCCCTATTTATTTACCTCTGAAAGTGTTTCCGAAGGTCATCCCGATAAAGTGGCCGACCAGATTTCTGATGCTCTCATCGATCATTTCCTAGCTTTTGATCCGCAATCAAAAGTTGCCTGCGAAACCCTGGTTACTACCGGACAGGTTGTTTTAGCCGGAGAAGTAAAATCAAAAGCTTACCTGGATGTGCAGGAAATCGCCCGCGGTGTAATTGAGAAAATTGGTTATACCAAGTCTGAATATATGTTCGAAGCCAAGAGCTGTGGTATTCTTTCCGCCATTCACGAACAATCTTCCGACATCAACCAAGGGGTAGAAAAAAAGAAAAAAGAAGACCAAGGTGCTGGTGATCAGGGTATGATGTTCGGCTATGCCTCCAATGAAACGGACGATTACATGCCACTGGCGCTTGACTTGGCACATAAAATACTGATTGAATTAGCTGCATTACGCAGAGAAAATAAGCAGATTAAATACCTGCGTCCCGATGCGAAAAGTCAGGTTACCCTCGAATACGATGATAACAACCAACCCATTCGCATAGATACTATTGTGGTTTCTACTCAGCACGATGATTTTGACAGTGAAGCTAAAATGCTGGCAAAAATCAAGTCAGATATTGTTGCCATCCTAATTCCACGGGTAAAATTGAAATATAAAAAGTATGCCCGTTTATTCAACGACAAAATTAAATTCCATATCAACCCAACCGGTAAATTCGTAATCGGGGGTCCACATGGTGATACCGGTTTAACTGGCAGAAAAATTATCGTAGATACCTATGGCGGTAAAGGAGCCCATGGGGGAGGTGCTTTCAGTGGAAAAGATCCCAGTAAGGTAGATCGTTCTGCCGCTTATGCTACCCGACACATTGCCAAAAACCTAGTGGCAGCAGGAGTTGCCAGCGAAATATTGGTACAGGTTTCTTATGCCATTGGAGTTGCTCAGCCAACTTCCATCAATGTGAATACCTATGGCACCGCTAAAGTGGAAATGACGGATGGTGAAATCAGCAAAATAGTAGAACAGTTATTCGATATGCGTCCTTACTTTATTGAAAAGCGCCTGAAACTCAGAACGCCTATCTATAGTGAAACGGCAGCTTACGGACATATGGGTCGTAAAAACGAAGTGAAAGTGAAGAACTTTACCATCAACGGTAAAACCAAATCGGTGAAAGTAGAGTTGTTTACCTGGGAGAAACTGGATTATGTTTCGAAAGTGAAAAAGGCATTTGGATTAAAGTAATCCGATATAGTAATAGGAAGGCCTCTGCACTCGCAGAGGCTTTTTTATGTTATTTTGTGTACATACTTATACAAACATTCCGAATATGAAACAGATGCACCTCAAATTATCGGCAGCGGCAACTGCGATATGTTTTGGCTGGCTACGTTGGCAGGGGGCATCTTTGTTTACAGCGGAAAGTAAAGGGGGCATCGTTGATTTGGAAATGGCTGACACCCCCGAAAAATTGCAACACCTATTGGGTATATGGGATAAACAGGTGGCTGTTAATAATATTTATATCGACTTTCTGTTTATACCCTGCTATGCTATTTTTCTTGCAGTAGGTTGCCAATATATGGCAGAAAAAATAGTTCGGCCATCCTATCAAATATGGGCGAACAGATTGGTAAAGTTACTTGCG
>JAPLEI010000101.1 GCA_026391195.1 Bacteroidota bacterium
TCCAGGCATAACTGGTATTAAAAACCGCATGGTAATCGGACTGGTCGCATTCGGCCAGCCAATAAAGGGGTTTATCGGCTTCACAAAATTCTCTGGCTTCTATCCAAAAATCCAGCGGTACCAAATGGGCCATATCACATCGGAATCCATCAATACCGGCTTCCTCCACCCAAAATTTCATGGCTGCTTTCATAGCCTGGCGCATTTCGGTTTTGGTAAAATCTAAATCAATCACATCTTTCCAGCCATTTTTTTCCGTAAAGTTTCCGGCAGCATCTTTTACATACCAATCTGCATGATGGGTAGTCCATTCATGATCCCATCCCGTATGATTCGCCACCCAATCAATAATCAGCTTCATATCCAATGCATGCGCCTGTTGCACCAGTTTTACAAAATCTTTCAACGTACCAAATTCTTCATTAATCTGCACATAACTGCTGCAGGCATAATAACTACCCAGGGTACCCAAGCGATATAACTGACTAATCGGTGTAATAGGCATCAACCACAAAATAGTAACACCCATTTCTTTCAATCTGGGAAGATGTTTGCTGAATGCTTGAAAAGTTCCTTCGGGGGTGTATTGCCGGATATTTACTTCATACACATTTGCACCAATCGCCCAGGGAACCAACGCAGGAGTACTCATTTTATAAGGTAGTTTACATTAGCCGATACAAGTTAACTGAATTCTGCGGAAGAAGATGAAGGATCCGTTACTCAGCAGATACGGGAACAGGTTGGGCCTTCTCTGATGCTGGCAATATTTTATGAATTATCCAGGCAGTAATTACCACTGCCAATGCACCTACCACATTTAACCAAAGGAAACCTAACCCGATATAGCCCCACTTATCTAATAAAAAGCAAAGTACTACAATACATTCCCCCACGATAGCTGCAATAAATACGGCATTGCCCTGAATCTTTTTGGCATAGAGGGCTACCAGAAAGATGCCCAGTATCACTCCATAAAATAAAGACCCCAATAAGTTAACTGCTTCAATTAAACTGCCCATACCGGTAGCGAGCTCGGCTGTTATGATGGAGAAAATACCCCAGGCTAGGGTATAGTATTTAGATACCTTATATTCCCGTAAGCAATCCTCCTCATTGGCGATATCGTGTTTTTTCCCCTGCAATCGAATATGAAAATCAATAACGGTGCAAGCTGCCTGCGAATTAAGGGCTGCTGCAATTGAGCCCCAGGCTGCCAGAAATATGATGGCGATTAGTAACCCTACCAGTCCATGCGGCAAATGATCTACCACAAACCGTAGAAAAATATAATTGGTATCATTGGTATCCGCACCCGGAACGGCCTGCTTTAATACCTGTCGGTATTCTTTTTGCAGGGCATCCATGCTTTTACGGTTTTGCTGCACCAATAACTTATCCGCATCCTGTTGGGAAGCGACAAATGCCCGGCTATATTGCTGCTGATTGGCTTGTAACAGGTTATACTCACCCTCTATCTTACTTAATGCAGGCGCATAGGAGGTTTGCATAGCTTTATCCACTACGGCCCCATTAAAGAATACCGGTGCTTTGTTGAATTGATAATAACTAAACAACAAGGTACCCAGCAATAATATAAAAAACTGCATCGGTACTTTTACCAATCCATTCATCAACAAACCCAACCGACTTTGTGTATTGTTTTTGGCAGTTAGGTACCTGCCTACCTGCGACTGATCGGTTCCAAAATAAGAGAGGGAAAGAAAAAACCCTCCAATTATTCCACTGATAATATTATAGCGGTCTTTCCAGTCGAACCCTTTCTCCGTTATGCCAGTAGTAATTACGTTCAACTTCCCGGAAGCCCCACTTATTTTCAGGGCCTCGGTAAATCCAACCCCATCGGGTAAATAATGCACCACATAATACCCGGCAATAAACATGCCCCCAAAAATGATTAGCAACTGAAGCTGTTGGGTATATGCCACCGCCCTCGCTCCGCCACTTACAGTATATACTATCAGCAAGCCACCCATAACAATATTCGTCCAAAAAATATCCCAACCCATTAAGGAAGATAAAATAATAGAGGGCGCGTAAATGCTGATACCGGTGGATAAGCCCCTCGACAATAAAAACAGCGTAGAAGTAAGCACCCTTGTTTTTAAATCGAATCGCTGCTCTAAAAATTCATAGGCAGTAAACACTTTCAATTTACTAAACAACGGCACAAAACTTACGGAGATCACAATCATCGCCAGCGGCAATCCAAAATAATACTGTACAAACCTCATCCCATCGGTAAATGCCTGTCCGGGTGCCGACAAAAAAGTAATGGCACTGGCCTGCGTACCCATGATGCTCAGCAATACCAAGTACCAGGGCATATTTCTATTACTTAAAAAATATCCTTCCAGGTTTTTACTGGTGCAGCTTTTATACAACCCATAGGTTAGAATCAGCAGCAGCGTAAGGCAAAGTACTATCCAATCGATCTGGCTCATGAGAAGTATTGAGTAAACCAAATGAAGAAAACAATTTCAGCGAGCAGCACAGCCAGCAACAAAATATACCAGGCTTTAAACGAACCCATCAATGGAATAGGCGGTTCGCTCTCTTGCGGTAATTGGTCGATGGGTTGGTTATCCATTTTAGTGCGTTTTATTTTCTACCTGCCAATCCTCCCGCCAATAGGCCGAGCATGAGTCCAATGATTAAGCCGATTTTTACATTCTTAATAAAGAAACCTATCCCCACCCCAATTAGTATGATGGTAAAAATGCCTATCCTTCTTTTAGACTGCATATCAGGGTTTTTTAGTAGGTAAGGCAAGCAGGTTGGCTAAGATTCTGTATGCGCCTGGGTTTCCGGCAGGTAATTGACGGAACAAAACCAATCCCACATAGGTTATATTTCCCTTTCCATAGGGGGCGGTAATTAAACTACCTCCGGAAGCAGCGGGTTTTTCGCCGCTATCTGCCATTTGTAATAAGGAAACAAAATGACTATCCACTTGCTCGGCATGGTAAGTACTTCTCTCCTGCACCCATCCTTCAAAATCAGCATTTGTTATTGCATTGGGATAATTTAATAATGGGTGAGCTGGTTGTAAAAATGTTACCGGGGCATTTTCTTCGGTTACCCGGCTACCCGAGTTAACCTGAAAGGGATAAGGACCTGCAGTGATTTTTTTCAATCCAACTAGGTTACTTTTCATATATTGTATAATGAGGTGACCGCCTGCTTCGATATAGCGGTTGAATACCTCATTTTTATTGGTCAGGTATTCGTTTATATTGTAGGCACGAATACCCGTTATTATCGCATCAAACTGGCGCAGATTGGGCATTTGAATATCAGCTTCGGAAAGAACTACTACTTCATATCCGAGTTGCTCTAGAGCAGCGGGAATTTTGTCACCTGCGCCGGGTATGTATCCAATTTTTTTACCGGTTGTTTTTACCGATATAGCAATCAGGTTGGTTTTTGCTGGCGAAAAATAGGTGATGGTGGGAATATGGTCGTAAGCAATAATCCGGGTACTACCAGCATACACATCGCTTGTAGAAGGCTGCAGCGAAATTTCTTCCCGCTGATTAATTGTTGATGTGGGAGCATTCAACAGGGTATTGATACGGGCATTTTCGTCCCAACCAGCCGCCGGTGTAGAACCTCCTGAAGAAAACTGCTGCAATCCGGTTAACTGAATGGATGGATTGATTTTATTTTTACCCCGTTGCAACAATTGAACACCTGCGGTAATTTTTTTACCATTCATGCTCACCAAATTTTCGCGCGTAAAATTAGCTTCCGCAGCGGGCAGCACAGCGAGTGGCTGGTAGAGTTCTCCCTTAACAAGGTCAACATATTTATACTGAATCGCCCGGTTAAAAGTAAAATCAACCCCTTCGATATTAATTACCCATTTTGCAGGAAAAGAAGGATCATTTTCTGCTTTACCAATCAGTCGCTGATCGCGTACATCAAAACTTCCCTCCAGCTTAGGATACTCGAGCCAGTAGGGTTGGGATATTTTTTGGTTGGCAGGTACCGGAATGGTTTTGGCAAACTGAATATTTTGATTAAACGGTAACGACAAAGAAAAGGCAGAATCGATGTTGGCCAATTGAATAGATTTCAATGTGGCCTGAACGGGTTTGCGCTTATTGAAAAAGAAATTAGCGGTAACGGTTTCGCCCTGTACCGCATATTCTTGCTGCGTGGTTACTTCTGCAAAAATGGCAGAGCAGGCTTCCACCAATTGCTGTACTTCCTGCATTTTTTTAGTTTTCCAGTTCGATTCGGGAAGTGCCTGCATGGCAGTATATAACTTAACCAATGCAGGAACGGAAGCATCGGGTTGTTCGAAATTAAATTGACCAATTAATTTCTTAATCTGCTCCTGAATGGCTTTGCCGCCTTCTATTCTCGACCAACTGATATCAATCCCATCCATTAAATCAGTTTTGGGTGGATCGCCGGCTACAGGTGAAAAATATTCAAGCGATGTTCCCCTTCTTCTTGGCCTGCCTTCTCCCTGACTTTTATGCATACTCCTGGCCTCTGCGCCAATTTCACCATAACTTTTACCCAACATGGGATTATAACCACTGACATCAAATGAAAATTGATCGGCTGATGTTGTATTCATATTTCCGCCAAAGTTGTATGAATTCCACACAATGCGTTTTGCCTGCCAGGGTTTTACTCCATAAGCAAACTGCTCGGGAAATCTTTTTGGGTCTGCCGCTGCAGCAAAAGCCTCCGCCCCAATTACGGCTGAAGCCGCATGGTGGCCATGTCCGGCCCGTGCATCGGGAGGAAACCGATTTATGATGATATCGGGTTGGTATTGACGGATAATCCATACGGCATCACTCAAAATTTTTTCTTTATCCCAAATGCGCAA
>JAPLEI010000104.1 GCA_026391195.1 Bacteroidota bacterium
GGATTTGTTTTTGATATGCGCGGAATACTAAATCCCGGTCGCTTAGAAGCCTATAAATACTTTACCGGCAAGGATAAGCCCGTAATGGACTTTCTGGAACAGGGTACCCGAATGAATGAGATGTTGAATGGTGTTTGGGATATTATTGATATCAATGTTGAAACCTACCTGAAAAGAGATTTCGAGCACCTGCAAATTAACTTTGGATGCACGGGTGGCCAGCATAGAAGTGTATATGCTGCAGAACAAACTGCTCGGCATCTGAGAAATAAGTACAATCTTAAGGTAAAAGTAAATCACCTCAACGAAATGAACTGGCTACAAGGCGATTTGTAAAAAAATCGTATATTGGGTGTTGATTGTATACAATTAATTCGTCAAGTATGAAAGCCATGTTATTTGCTGCCGGATTGGGTACTAGGTTAAAGCCTTGGACCAATGAGCACCCTAAAGCACTGGCCATAGTTAATGGCAAATCTCTGCTGCAACGCAATATTGAGTATTTACAGGCTGCCGGAATTCGGGAAGTGATAGTGAATGTGCACCATTTTGCCGATCAAATTATTCAGGCAGTATCCGAAAATCAGGGCTGGGGGTCCACCGTTCATATTTCCGACGAAACGGATGAGTTGCTAGATACCGGAGGTGGTTTGCTAAAAGCTGCCCATTTTTTTGAGGGCGAGGATTATTTTGTTGCCTTAAATGTTGATATCCTTACCGATTTGAATTTGGTGAAGATGATTCAGCACCACCTGGATATGAATGCGCTGGCTACCCTAGCTGTAACCGATCGGATGAGTAACCGACATTTCCTTTTCGATGAAGAGCAGTCGCTGGTTGGTTGGCGCCAATTAGAACCCTTTAGTGAAAAGATTGTAAAAAGCTCGCAATTTCAAATTCCTAAAGCTTTTAGTGGGGTACATGTTATCAACTCGAGTCTATTTGGAAAGATTCTGCAACAGGGTAAATTTTCTATGGTAGATGTTTATTTATCACTCGCCAATCTGAATTATATTGTAGGGTTCGACCATACTGGTAGCCGTTTTTTAGATGTAGGCAAGCCCGGAAGCTTACAAATGGCCAATGATTTCTTCCATTAAGTAATTGGCGCATCCAAGCGGCCTGTAATCACAGTTTATGAACCCAACCCTTTGGCAGGCAAGCATACGAGATGTGCAATTTGGTACTGAGGTTACTTGCGTAGAACCCTGTAATCTCTATGGGTGCAGTATCGGCGATCATAGTTTTGTAGGGCCATTCGTTGAAATTCAGCGGGGGGCTATCATTGGTAAAAGATGCAGGGTGCAATCACATAGCTTTATTTGTGAAAAAGTAACCATCGGAGATGATTGTTTTATTGGCCATGGAGTAATGTTTGTAAACGATTTATTTAAAAAGGGAGGTCCATCTGGTAATGCAAAAGATTGGAAACCAACCCTAATCGGAAATAAAGTAAGTATAGGAAGTAACGCTACTATATTGCCCGTATCCATCACTCACCAAGTGGTAATTGGAGCAGGTTCAGTTGTTACACATGATATCACAGAACCCGGAATATACGCCGGTAATCCTGCCCGAAAAATTCGTTCACTTCCTTAGTAGTATTTGCTGTGCTATGCTTATACGCGAATGTAGATTTTCTTTCTATCCAGCACATACACTATCAACCAATAAAAGGCAATCATACAAAGTGCATATAATAAAGAGCCCGTGCGTAAATCTGCAGAAATGGGTTTAAAAATATGTTCATACAGCCAGGGGAAAAATGAAGTATATACCGGTTTGCCATCGGGTTGTAGATGGTCGGTCCACCGTAACAATGCCAACACCCGGGGTAAAAATCCACTCAACACAAAAATAAAGAGCGGGTTTTTGCCGAATACTGTAAAAAATTTACTCCATGCAGGTTGGTAGTTTTTCCAGTCTAAGAGATACATAAAAATACCCAGGATAATCATCGCTAACCCGCTTGTATATAACACATAACTGCTGGTCCATATTTTTTTGTTCACCGGAAAAACCATATCCCATCCGTAGCCGGTTCCCATCATAACAAATCCAATTACCAGTATATGCGCCAGCATTTCATAGGTAGAACCCTTTTCACGGATATAGTTGCCGGTAAGGTATCCGAAAATAACCTGTGCAATAGCTGGTATCGTGCTGGCCAGACCTTCTGGATCAAAAATCATCCCATTCGATTTATACATGTGCGATGAACCCAGTATGCTTAGATCCCATTCTGTACCAAACCAGCCCGTGATGCTAAAAGGATCGGCAGGGTTGCCGAGTGATAAGCACAATCCCCAATATACCAGTAGCAGTGTGCCGGCAACTACAAAAGATCCACGGGGTTTGGCAAAATATACAAAAAGCGCAGCAAACAGGTAGGCAACGGCAATTCTTTGTAACACCCCCATGATTCTTACGTTCTGCCATAATTTGGCTACCAGATTGTCGTGATCCCATTTTACAAAAGGACTCCAGTTTAAAAAAAGACCAATACCAAAAATCAGCAAGGCTCTTTTACCAACTTTCGAAAGAAAGAACCCAGTAGTTTTAGATTCCATCCCGGGCATTACAAAGGCAAGGGCATTGCCTACGGCAAATAAGAAAAAGGGAAATACGAGGTCAGTAGGCGTACATCCATGCCAATCGGCATGTGTTAAGGGCCCATAGATATGCGACCAGGTTCCGGGGTTATTCACTAAAATCATCAGGGCAACGGTTGCCCCTCTAAAAACATCCAGGGAATAAAAGCGTTGGTTCATATGGGTCAATTGAAATAGGAAGTTACAGTTATTTGCTAAAATATAACGGGATGGCAGGGTAGGGGTGGGAAACTCCTTTTTTTATTGTTTCTTTGCGCAGTAAAATAAATGTATGAGTAAGCATGTATTGATTACCGGTGGAGCAGGATTTATTGGATCCCATGTGGTAAGGCTATTTGTAAATAAGTATCCCGGTTATAAAATCGTTAATCTAGATTGTTTAACCTATGCCGGAAATCTGGCCAATTTGGAAGATGTGGCAGGTGCCCCGAATTACTTTTTTGAGAAAGTGAATATTTTAGATGCGGTAGCCCTCAATGAGGTGTTTATCCGCCATGGTATAACGGATGTATTACATTTGGCAGCGGAGTCGCATGTTGACCGGTCAATCGTTTCCCCGCTGGATTTTGTATATACCAATGTGATAGGAACAGTTAATTTATTGAATGTTGCTAAAGAAAATTGGAAAAGCGATATGGATGCCCATCGGTTTTATCATATTTCTACCGATGAAGTGTATGGAACCTTAGGTGCAGAAGGACTATTTACGGAAACCACTCCCTATGCCCCCAATTCACCATATTCCGCCAGTAAGGCTTCCTCCGATCATTTTGTGCGGGCCTATCACGAAAGGGCCCTATCATTTTCCAGAGAAATTGATTCCCCTGTTCATAAATAATATCATCCACAAAAAACCATTGCCGGTTTATGGGGATGGATTATACACGCGGGATTGGTTGTTTGTGAAAGACCATGCCCGGGCAATTGAATTGGTTTTTCATCAAGGAAAAATTGGCGAAACCTATAATGTTGGGGGCTTTAATGAATGGAAAAATATTGATCTGGTTAAGTTGTTGTGCTCGTTAATGGATGAGAAGTTGAAAAGACCTGCTGGCGAGTCGGCCCAATTAATTACCTATGTAAAAGATCGGCCCGGACACGATTTGCGCTATGCAATAGATGCCAATAAAATTAATCGTGAACTCGGCTGGTATCCTTCCGTAACCTTTGAGGAGGGTTTGAGCGAAACCATCGATTGGTACCTAAGTAATACGGAATGGCTTCAGCAGGTAACGTCGGGCGACTATCAACAGTATTATCAAAAAATGTATAATCCAGCTTAGTATATGCGGGCAGAATTATCTTCTTTAGTTGATTGTTATATTATTCACGATAACCTGATTGGGGATGACCGGGGCTATTTTTTTGAAAGCTTTAACCGGCATACTTTTCGGGAACAAACCGGATTGGATGTTGATTTTGTGCAAGACAATCAGTCTAGCTCACAAAAAGGCGTTATTCGGGGGTTACATTTTCAAAGGGGCGAACATGCACAAGCCAAATTGGTAAGGGTGTTGCAGGGTAGCGTATTGGATGTAGCGGTAGATATTCGCAAGGGTTCACCCACCTATGGGAAATCATTTAGCATCGAATTATCCGAAAACAATCAGACCCAATTATTTATACCCCGGGGATTTGCACATGGATTTGAAGTGTTATCTGAGCAGGCCATATTTTTTTACAAGTGCGATAATTTTTACAACAAGGCTGCGGATGCCGGCATTCTTTATTCAGACCCAGCACTTAACATCCCCTGGCAAACACCCGCATCAGCAAGAATACTTTCACCCAAAGATATTGCGCAACCTATGTTACATGATATTGCTGGCGATTTAGATTTTATTTATACGCCTCACCCATAAGTATTTATAGTAACCCCAAAATAAATAGCATGAAAGGTATTATTCTGGCAGGAGGTTCCGGTACAATATTGTACCCTATTACCAAGGGTATCAGTAAACAGCTCATGCCCATTTACGATAAGCCGATGATTTATTATCCCTTGTCTGTGCTGATGTTGGCGGGTATTCGGGAAATACTCATCATCACTACACCCGAAGATAGCAGCCAGTTTCAGCGATTGCTGGGCGATGGCAACGAATTGGGTTGTTCGTTTTCTTATGCAGTGCAGGCAGTGCCAAATGGACTGGCCCAAGCTTTTGTAATAGGAGCATCATTTATTGGGAATGATAAGGTAGCGTTGATTTTGGGGGATAATATTTTTTACGGGGCCGGATTTAGTAAGTTGGTTCAATCGTTCAATAATTTAGCAGGCGCTGCTGTGTTTGCTTATGAGGTAAATGATCCCGAAAGATATGGCGTGGTAGAATTTGATAATGAGCAAAGGGCCATTTCTATTGAAGAAAAACCACTGCAACCCAAATCGAATTATGCGGTTCCCGGCTTGTATTTTTACGATAATTCGGTGGTGGAAGTTGCTAAAAATATACAACCCTCCCCAAGGGGGGAATATGAAATTACAGACGTAAACCGTGTGTATCTCGAACAAGGGAAATTGCAGGTGGGTATTATGAACCGGGGAACAGCCTGGCTAGATACGGGCACTTTTGATTCGCTTAGCGATGCCAGTGAATTTGTTCGGGTAATTGAAAAGCGGCAAAGTCAGAAAATCGGCTGTATTGAAGAGGTAGCCTTTCGAATGGGCTATATCCAGTACGATCAATTGATGAAACTAGCCAGCATTTATGCCAAGAGCGGATATGGAGCGTACCTGCAGAAAATAAAATAATTGCTTCATAGGCAGGCTGTTATGAAGGGATGGACAGATTTTTCAACCCATCGGTAAACAATTTCACCTACGGCGTGTTATAGTTGCCATGAATACCTTTACCATTAAGGATTTAGAGAATCTTTCCGGTATAAAAGCCCATACCATCCGTATCTGGGAACAGCGATACAGTTTATTAACCCCCCAGCGTACCAAGACAAATATTCGCCATTACTCAAATGTAGAGTTGAAGGCTATTCTGAATATTGCGCTCCTGAATAAATATGGCTACAAAATCTCTCGGATCGATAAGATGTCTACCGATGAGATGAACCAAAAAATTGCCCTGCTTTCTCAGGCAGAAGCAATTCAGGAAAAATTAATCAACGACCTGATTGGTGCTATGAGTGACATGAATCCCGATCAGTTTGAACTTTTGCTCGACGATCATATTCGCTCAAAAGGAATCGAAAAAGCCATCACCAAAACTATCTTTCCTTTTTTAGAAAAAGTGGGCATACTTTGGATAACCAATCATGTAAACCCTGCGCAGGAGCACTTGGCAACTAATATCATTCGCCAGAAACTGATAATGGGTATTGAAGGGGTTAAGCGGGTACCTGAAAACAAAAATCCGATTTTATTATTCCTTCCTGAAGGCGAATACCACGAACTTGGATTGCTTTTCGTTTACTATTTATTAAAGTCGCGTGGAAATAAAGTTTTCTATTTAGGGGTGAACGTGCCTTTAAAAGATGTTGAGTTTATCGTGAATGAAAAAAACATACCGGTAATCTACACCCACCTCACTTCGGTGGCCAACAATTTTAACTTCGATAAATTTCTGCTGAATGCGCATAATCGTATGCCCGATCGGAATATTATGATTTCCGGATTACTGGCTCAGCAATATGCCAAAAAAGTACCCCCCAGCATCCATATCAAGAAATCTCTTTTAGAAGTAATGGATTATTTCCAAATCTCCCGTACGATCGATTAATTGCACCCTGTTTTGTTTAACTATTTACTTTTCCCGCATTCGGGGATGGATAACTGTATGCCTAGGTGAAGGAGCGAATATTTTTTGTTAATTTGTTTAGTTATGATATGCAGTTAGTTAAACAAAAATTATTTTGTTATGTTTAATATATTGTAAATCATCAATAAAATAACATATGTTGTTAAATTTACTATGATTGGTATTTGTTTTTTGTTTAACTTCGTTGTGTAAATATTTAAACAAACAGGCTATGTCAACAGTTGAATTCAACCGACTCTTGTTAAACAATGCAGAATTTTTAAAGCCATTCGCGCATACATTAACACATGATCACGAAGCAGCTAAAGATTTGTATCAGGAAACCTTGTTTCGTGCATTGGCGAATAAAGACAAGTACAATGTAGGTACCAACATCAAAGCCTGGTTGTATACCATCATGCGGAATATATTCATCAACAACTACCGCAGAAAAGCTAAGCAGCAAACGATTTTCGATTATACCCCCAATGATTTTCTCATCAACACCCAACAGGGTACCGTTAGCAATGAAGCGATTGCTACTATCAATCTAAAAGAAGTTCAGCAGGCCATTCATGATTTGCCAGAAATTTTTAGAAATCCTTTCTTATTATATTTCGATGGGTATAAATACCACGAAATTGCAGATATGTTACAAGAGCCCCTCGGAACTATCAAAAGCCGAATACATTTTGCCCGTAAATTGCTGAAAACACAAATCAACCGTCATTAAAAAACTTTTCAACCATCGCTTTTGCAAAAAAAAGTAATTATCATCGGTAGCGGCTTCGCTGGTTTGTCTGCTGCCAGTTTTATGGCAAAAGCGGGATGGAAGGTGGTTGTGTTAGAAAAACATCCGATACCCGGCGGAAGAGCCCGCAAGATGGAAGCTGCCGGCTTTACTTTCGATATGGGCCCCAGTTGGTATTGGATGCCCGATGTTTTTGAAAGATATTTTCGCTTATTCGGAAAAAAAGTAAGTGATTATTATCAGCTCAAAAGATTAGACCCTTCCTATTCCGTGTTCTGGCCCGATAGTCAATGGGATATTCCCGCAGGTGCCGAGGCTTTGCAGGATTTTTTCGAATCCATTGAACCCGGTGCCGGCAAAAAACTAGCCGCCTTTCTTTCCGAAGCCGCTTATAAATACGAGATAGGCATCAAGAAACTGGTAATGAAACCGGGTCAGTCCCTTACCGAATTTTTAGATGTTGATCTGATGAAGGGATTGTTTCGCTTAGATGTATTTAAATCGATGAAGTCGCATGTAGCTAAGTACTTCAAAGATCCCCGTTTACGCGAATTGATGGAATTTCCCGTTTTGTTTTTGGGTGCTCTTCCCGCCAAAACCCCGGCTCTGTATAGTTTAATGAACTATGCAGATATAGAGGGCGGAACCTGGTTTCCGGAAAAAGGCATGTACCAAATTGTAAAAGGAATGTACAACCTGGCCGTAGAGTTAGGCGTTACATTTCATTTTAATGAAGAAGTTACTTCCATTGAAGTGACCAATGGATTGGCTACCGCGCTGCACACCAAATTAACCCATTCAACTGAAACGAGTAATGGACTGCACACTTCCGATGTAATTATTGGCGGCGCAGATTATCATCATATAGAAACCGCCTTACTACCCGCTGCCAGCAGATCGTATTCCGATGCTTACTGGAATTCGAGGGTTATGGCACCGGGTTGTTTGTTGTATTATGTGGGCCTTAATAAAAAATTAACCGGCGTTCAGCATCACTCACTTTTCTTCGATACCTCCTTTGCCAAACATGGCGAAGAAATATATACCAGCTTTCAGTGGCCAACTGATCCGCTATTTTATGTGAATGTAACTTCCACCACCGACCCCTCAACAGCCCCAGAAGGCTGTGAAAATTTGTTTATTCTTATCCCGGTGGCAGCCGGCCTAACCAACGACTCCGAAGAACTGCGCGAACGATATTTTCAAGAAGTAGTAACCCGGTTGGAAAATCGATGGGGACAATCCATTCGAGATGCAATCATTTATAAAAAATCCTTTTCCACCAGTGATTTTATCAGCGAATACCATGCTTTTAGAGGAAATGCCTATGGCTTGGCGAACACTTTACTGCAAACCGCTGTTTTAAAACCATCCCTCCGAAGCAAAAAAGTAAGCAACCTTTTTTATACCGGTCAACTTACCGTTCCCGGTCCCGGAGTGCCTCCCAGCCTAATCAGCGGGGAAGTTGTGGCCAAGGAAATAACCAAACAATTTGTATAAAAAAATAGCGAATAGTCACCCGAGTTTTGGATAATCATTCGAAAGGTTTGTTCAATTCAAAAAAAAATTATTAAATTTCTATCTTAATCCCTTCGTATGGTACGCTTATTTCATCAACTCAGCCAGTCGTGCAGCAAATTGACTACGGAGTTGTATAGCACCAGCTTCTCTTCTGCCATCAAAATTTTGCACAAAGATTTGCGTACCCCCATTTTCAATATTTACGGATTTGTTCGTCTGGCGGATGAAATTGTAGACACTTTTCACGACCAGGATAAAGCCTATTTGCTGGCTGATTTTAAAAAACAAACCTATGATGCCATTAGTCGGGGTATTAGTCTGAACCCGATTTTACACAGTTTTCAGTTAACGGTTAACCAATATCAAATAGACCACGCACTGATTGAGGCTTTTTTTCATAGTATGGAAATGGACTTAAACAGGGTGGCTTATGATCAAAATGGATACGAAGAATATATTTATGGCAGTGCGGAAGTGGTGGGGTTAATGTGCTTATTTGTTTTTTGTGATGGAAACCGTGAGCAGTACGAATCACTCAAAGCACCTGCTCGCAGTTTGGGAGCTGCTTTTCAGAAAGTTAATTTCTTGCGAGATCTGAAAGCAGATTTTGAGGGTTTGGAAAGGGTATATTTTCCGGGCTGTGATTTCAATAATTTTTCTCAGCGGGATAAAGAAGCCATTGAAAATGATATTCAGCGTGATTTTGATCATGCCTATCTGGGAATACGTGCCCTGCCCGAAAAAGCTCGGTTTGGGGTTTATGTAGCGTACAAATACTATTTGTCGTTATTTAAAAAGATTAAAAAAGTTCCTCCACAAAATATCCTCCAGTATCGCATACGCATTCCCGATCATGGAAAAATGTTGATATTGGCCAAAGCCGGCATCCGGAGTCAATTGAATTTACTCTAAACCTGCAACACTACAGATGGAACAACTGATACTGGTAAATGAGCGGGATGAGGCCATCGGCACCATGGAAAAAATGGAGGCTCATCGCAGCGCTTTGTTACACCGGGCATTCAGTGTATTTGTATTTAATAACCGGGGTCAACTACTCTTGCAACAACGGGCTGCTGAAAAATATCACTGTGGCGGTATGTGGACCAACACCTGTTGCAGCCATCCCCGTCCGGAAGAAGAAACCATTGCTGCTGCCACTCGTCGTTTGCAGGAGGAAATGGGCTTTACTACCCCTTTGAAAAAAGTATTTGATTTTGTGTATAAAGCAACTTTTTCTAACGGGTTAACTGAGTACGAATTTGATCATGTATTTGTAGGATATTACGATGGACCTATTCAACCGAACCCGGCGGAAGTGGCTGACTTTAAATATCTGGAGGTAGATGAAATTCAACATTTGATTGCTCAGCAACCCGATACATTTACACCCTGGTTTCATATCGCATTTCCAAAATTAGCGGATTGGTTAAGTTGGCAGCAAGTGGCATGAAAAAAAAATCTACTCCTCCTTTACCTAAAGAGCAACAAGTAATTGTTATCGGTGCCGGTGTGGCCGGTTTGGCATCCGCTATCCGAATGGCTTGCCGAGGATTTCAGGTAAAAGTATTTGAAAAAAATTCCTTTCCCGGAGGCAAACTGCATCATTTTGAAAAGGATGGATTTAAGTTTGATGCAGGTCCTAGTTTATTTACCCGCCCTCACCTGATAGAAGAATTGTTTGCGTTAGCAGGAGAATCTATCGAGTCTTATTTAAGGTATGAAAAATTACCGGTATCCTGTCACTATTTTTATGAAGAAGGCCCGATGGTGAAAGCCTATGCCGATACAGAATTATTGGCACTGGAACTGGCCCTCAAGCACGGAGAAAAAGAGTCGGATATCATTCGCTACCTGAAAAAAGCCAATCGCTTATTCAATCAGGTTGGTAATATATTTTTAACGCATTCCCTGCACAAGGCTTCAACCTTGCAGGATGCTGCTATCGGACCTGCCATTGCTGCCACCAGCTGGAAGCATTTGTTTCGTTCCATGCATTCGCTTAACCAATCATCTTTTCGAAATCCGAAAACGGTGCAGTTGTTCGACAGATATGCCACTTACAATGGAAGCAATCCCTACAGTGCCCCCGGTATGCTTACCATGATTTCGCACTTGGAACATAACGAGGGAAGTTTTTATCCGAAGGGGGGTATGATTAGTATTACCCGTGCCTTACACCAGTTAGCCGTAAAACTGGGTGTTGAGTTTCATTTCAATCGTTCCGTTACTCGAATCATTTTATCAGAAGGAGAGGCAGCCGGCGTAGAAGTTGGGGGTGAAGTAGTTCCAGCTAACTTGGTAATCAGCAATGTGGATGTATATTTTACTTACCTGCGATTATTACAACAACCCGAAGCAGCAAAAAAAATTCTGCAACAGGAACGCA
>JAPLEI010000007.1 GCA_026391195.1 Bacteroidota bacterium
ACAGCAATACAATTGGGGAACCGCCAGTCTGTTCAAATGGAAGGCATACACAGGAAAAGAAACCGAAGGGATTTTATATAAGCCCGAAAATTTTGATCCCACCAAAAAGTATCCGATGATTGTGTATTTCTACGAAAGAAATAATAATACTTTGTATAATTATCAGGCTCCTTCACCCACTCCTTCCCGTTTAAATATTCCCTTCTTTGTTAGTAGAGGCTATGTGGTATTTGTTCCGGACATCTGGTATAAAACCGGCTATCCTGGTCAGGGCGCTTACGATTATATTATGAGTGGAACAAGGGCTGTGGTTAAGGAAGGTTATATAGACAGTACTCGAATGGGTTTACAAGGACAAAGTTGGGGAGGATTTCAGATTGTTTACCTGATTACCAAAACCAATTTATTCCGGGCTGCTTGGGCTGGCGCTCCGGTGGCGAATATGACGAGTGCCTATGGCGGTGTTCGCTGGGGTCCGGGTATTGTACGCCAGTTCCAATACGAAAAAACGCAATCCCGCATTGGGGCTACGCTTTGGGAAAAACCAGAATTGTATATCAAAAATTCAGCATTATTTTCCCTGCCAAAAGTTACTACCCCGTTGGTTATAATGGCCAATGATGCCGATGATGCGGTGCCCTGGTATCAGGGTATAGAAATGTATGCAGGCATGCGGCGTTTGGGCAAAAAAGTTTGGATGTTAAACTACAATAATGAGGTACATAACCTGGCCGAAAGAAAGAACCGGAAAGATATCCAAATCCGCGAACAGCAATTCTTCGATTATCTACTCAAAGGGGATGCACCAGCCAAATGGATTAAAGACGGCGTTCCAGCGATTATGAAGGGTAGGGATTGGGGATTGGGATATTAATAAGCAACCAAAAAAGTATTGAAATCGTTTAATCAAATTGGTTAATCAATTTCAATACTTTTTATTTGTCTCTTTTCGGCATATAGCCAACCATAGCCCAGTATCATAGCCAGCAAAGAAGCTACCAACACCGAAATCTTAGCTATATCCTCCGTAGCCGCATCGGTAAATGCTAGGGCTGAAATAAAAATACTCATGGTAAAACCAATGCCTGCCAACATCCCAGCACCAATCAGTTTATGCCAGTTTACTCCATCGGGTAATTGCGCCCATTTTTTTGAAATTAAAAAGTAACAAGACAAAAATATACCTAGGGGCTTACCAATTACGAGTCCTGCAATAATTCCCAAACTCAGCGGCCCAGATAAAGATTGAATTGGGTCGGGCGGAAATACAATCGCTGTATTCGCCAGGGCAAAAATGGGAAGAATAATAAAATAAACGGGCGTATGAAAAGCTTTTTCGTAAGTAGGCAATAAGGGAACCGGAACCAACATAGCAAACACTACTCCAGCAACCGTGGCATGAATACCCGAATTGAACATACAATACCATAAAACCAACCCCAGTAAAAAATGGGGTAAACCAAAAGCGATTTTTCGTTTATTCAGTTGATGAATGATTATAGTAATTACTGCTGCCCCCAGCAGGTATAACCAATGTAGTGAACCTCCATAAAAAATAGCAATTACAAGTATAGCTCCCAAATCATCAATAATTGCCAGTGCAGTAATAAATATTTTCAATCCAGCAGGCACCCGCTTACCCAATAAAGAAGCCACCCCTAAAGTAAAAGCAATATCCGTTGCGGTAGGAATCGCCCAGCCTGGCATATAGTTACTGCCTCTTGCAATCATGGCAAAAAGTAAAGCAGGAACTAACATGCCTCCAATAGCCGCAAAAATGGGTAACAAAGATTTTTTTACCGAGGATAATTCGCCCGTAACCATCTCTCGTTTGATTTCCATTCCGGCCAGAAAAAAGAAAATGGCCATCAAAAAATCATTAATTACCAGCGAAGGGGAGTTAGGTAGTGAAAGAAAAAAAAGGTGCCCATGATGATCAAGGGTTCCATCAAAAGAAATATTCCATAAACCCATATAGTTTTTGGTAGAAAATTGCCAATTCGCTAATAACAAAGAAACTACCGTACAGGCTAATAAAGTAATACCAATCGACTGGTTACTATGCAGAAAACTATCTAGTTTCTTTTTCCAGCTAGTTGTTGTTGGGTTTGTCATTCGAATTATTTTTTTCTGCCAGGGGAATAACTACAGGGGCATATTGCAACAGATCTGCTTTGCTTTTTGGTCTAATCGAATCGAGCCACTTGAATTTTCGAAGTTTCAGACTTTCGTGATCCGCTTTGCGCATCGGGTAGGCAGTACCTTCATACTTATTTAAGAATGATACTTTCTGCGGTTTATTATTTTCAAGATAAATTTCAATTACATCGCAGGTCGACTTATTCACACTGATAAAATGCTTTTGTTCGTCCTGAAAATAATACACATTTTCTGCACTCCCTTTAGCATACATTTTATACATTTCCCCATCTTCAAAAAATGCCTGCATACGGGTGCCCCTTAACTGATTAAAATAGGGGGTGCTGTCAATTTTATTGATGGCTAGGGCATTTTCAAACACCGATAAAAGCTCGGGTTTTTTATTTTTCAGAAATAAGTAAATGGTATCACCCAAAATCTGATTTTCCTTGGCCCAGATTACCGGCGATTTAAAAAACCGGAAAGTAGAATCATCCGAAGCATAAAATAAACTATCACCCGCTCCTTGCAATGAATCTGCATACACTTTTACATGCGAATAAGCTTCAAAATACTTAGCTGTTGAATCCGTAACCGGAACTTTTTTATTACTCAGCAGGGTATCTTTCTTGTTTGGCATTCGGATGACCGGTACTTCTCTTGTTTTTCTCAAATCAATCAATCTGGCAACATATAAAGTATCCGCAGCCACAAAAGTGGTATCCCCTTTTTGTTTAATCAACAACAAGGGCTGAATAGTTGCTAGCAGGATATCTTTTTTTCGGTCAACTTTTATATTATTAGCAATCAAATCGAACCCCTCGGTACTGTCTTTACTCCGATACACCGCATTCCCTCTAAACTCTCCTCTACCGGTTGAATCATCCAGTGCCATATCATCGGCGGTAAAAGTATAGGCCGTATCAATAATCTGCGAACGCTCGTATAAAAATCCTTTTTTGTTCTTTCTATCAAAATAGGCATTCCTCGTTAGGATAATCCGCTTAGAAGAATCAACAATCCGGGTAGGAGAGGATATGCGAATACTTTCAGTTTGGGTATTGTATTGTAGGGTATCGGTTCGGATGGTATATTCCGGATCTACCAATACCACTTTACGGGTAAAAATAACATCACGGGTATCACCGTAGTAGTTAGCTTGCTCGCTGGTTAGGGTTGTTTTTTTATTCACCAGCTTTCCTCCATTGCGATATACCCCAATTTTCTGAGTTACTTCATAATCTAGTTCTTCCGTTGTAAGTGTTCCCGAACCATCGGTAAGCCTTACTTTCTTGCGTAATTGAGCTTTTTTGGTATTGCCAATATATTTGAGATACTGGGCATAGGTGTGCACGCTGTCGGCATCATTGATATGAATATTGCCGAATGCCTCCATACTGTTATCAAAACGATTGACCACTACACTATCTGCATAAAACAAGGTTTTCTCCTGCTGTATGCGAACATTCCCAACGGCAATGGTGAAATTATGCGCAGAATCCTGTTGTAAAAACTGTAGTTCACGGGCAGCTAAAATCTGAATGATTTTATTACCATTTTGTAAGGTATCGCGGGTACTTGCTGGCACTTGTGACGAAGCGAACAGTGAACCCAGTAACCCATAAATAAATATGAAGATGCTTAACCTCATTAACGCTTGGGGGGAATGGAATCATGAAGCGGTTGCATGAGCGGACCGGATTTATCTTTTTTCCCAAAAACCGATAAGCTAACATACCGCTTGGGATGCACCCTTAAATCGTCTAGTAAAATATTAGCACTGTTGAGGGTTTCATTCAACTGGTTATAAAGCGCTTCATCATGCATCAGTTTACCCAGGGTTCCGTTATTGGAATTTAGAGAAGAGATTAGGGTATTTAGATTATTAACGGCTGTTTTCACTTGTTCCACCGTTCCAGGAAAATCGGTTTTTGCTAACTGTGCGGTAGTAGTTTCTACATTGGTTAATACTTGAGTTACCTTGTTGTTATTATCCGCAAGGTTTTTGGTAAAGCCATTGATATTATCCATCGATTGAGCAATACTTCCCGATTGAGCAGCCAGCATTTGCTGAATGGAGGCAGAAGATATTACCAAACTGGCGGTAGTTTTATTGATATTGGAGATCACTTCCTGCATATTATTGCGGGTAGTGGGATCAAAAATTTTATTGATGTTTTTCAGTACCGAATCTAGATGCGTAAGCGTTTGCTGCACTTGTGTACCTACCGGCCCCAATTTATCCATTATACCTGCGAGCATGCCGGGATTGTTTTGGGTACGAACCGTATCCCCGGCATTCAAAAAAGTGGTGGCATCGCCCAGTTGTATATTAATACTCGGTGTACCCAAAGGATTTTCCTTTATGATGGCAACCGAATTATTGGGAATCTGGTAAAATTCTTTCAGTTTTAGGGTAAGTATGAGGTTATGCAAGGAAGCATCCTCATTATCAATTTCCATTACAGTACCTACCTGAAAACCATTGATATATACCGGATTGCTTACCATCAACCCCTTGGTATCCCCATATCTGGCATAGATATAATGACCGGTTTTGAAAAGGGTTTTCCCCTTCAAAAAATTAAACCCCAAAATCAGCAAGGTGATGGAAATGGCCGTAAGCGCGCCTACCTTGGTTTCATTTGATACTTTCATATTTGCAAATCTAATGGATATCGAAACAATGCGTTGATTTACCGACAGCTTATTTGCCGGGAGATTTGGATGCCCCGGGATTCAGCTGTTTTTCGAGTGAATAGCGGTATCGCTTGAGCGAGCGAACCAGTACCCCACAGATTTCCTGCTGCCCTTCCGGACTATTCAAATACAATTCTTCCTCCGGATTAGAAATAAAACCGGTTTCTACCAATACTGCCGGCATGGCAACTGCTTGCAAAACCCAAATCCCTTTCTGACGTTGTTTGGCATCCCGACTAACCCGACCAACTTTTTCAAATTCGTCCTCAATAGTTAAGGCAAGACTAGCACTTCTGCTAAAATATGCCTGCGTTTTCATATTGATAATCATCATCTTAGCAGGGTCATTTGGATTAAAATCTTTCAATTCCATCCTGGAAACACTGTCTAAATACAAATCTTCATTTTCACTAAGGGCTTCTTTGGCGGCATTACTTTTATCTACCCCATAAATAAAGGTTTCGGTACCTTTTGCCGTATTTGGAGTGTACCACACCCGGTAATCCTTCACTTTTTTGGTGTATTTTTTCTTTTTACTGCCTTTTCCCTTGTAATAAGTGACTGTTTTATACCCAATAAATTCTGAATGTTTCACAGGGCCACCTCCTTCATTTACATGGATGCAGACAAATAAGTCCCCTTTGGCTGCGTTGGCTAATTTGGCCTTACGCGTTACCGGATCAAAAACATCGGTGGTGCGCGTCATATAAATTTCAACATCAGGCATTTCATCACGCAGCATCGATTCCAATTTGAGTGCTATGGACAAACTAATATCTTTTTCCTTGGAAAAGGCACCCGAAGCGCCATGATCTTCGCCTCCATGTCCGGCATCGATCACAATCTTGCGCAAAACGGGTTTAGGGCGCACAGGATCCGTGTTTTGTGCACTGGAAATACCCGGAATCACCAAAAAAACAGTCAAAACCCAGGCAGCGAACATACTTCTCATCATATCAAATCGTTAAAGCAAAGTAGGAAATTGAGATTACCAAACCAAGGCCGTATTTTTGCCCCTGAAATGCCAAAAACTCTCTGTAAAATTAACGTAAAATCAGCCGCCCGTATTGTAATAACGGTCGGATTGCTTTTATTAACATTTTATATTCATTTAGCGGCGTATCCGAAAAATGGACTTTCCACTACCATAATTATGGTAGATACCATCCCAAAAAAGCCTACCGCCTCCCCAATAGATACGCTGAATAAATCACACATTCGGGATACGGTTAAAATTGATACGATTCCCATGTCTACCGATTCATTGGATGCACCTATTGCTTATGCAGCGGAAGATTCGGGTGTTTTATTGGTGCCTACCAAGGAATTTATCCTCTACGGCAAAGCCAAAACAGAATATAAAGATATAAAACTAGAAGCGGCAGTGATCGAGTTTAACCAGCAAACCCAGCTGGTAAAAGCATATGGCAGCACCGACTCAACCGGAAACCCCCTCAGCAAACCCCAATTTGCACAGGGTGAAATGAAAACGGTAAGTGATACTATTCTTTATAATATGAAAAGCGGGAAGGGCCGCATTAAGAATACCTTTTTACAAGAAGGTGAAATTTTTGTGAATGCCCAAATACTTAAAAAAATCAATGCCGACGAGTCGTTCGCAAAAGATGTTCGTTTTACCACCTGCAATTTAGATACTCCCCATTTTGCCTTTCGAAGCACAAAAATGAAGCTGATTAATAACAAATTGGCAGTAACGGGCCGGGTATATCCGGAAATCGAATCAATCCCAATTGAAATCATTTCCTTACCCTTTGGGCTATTTCCACTAAACCGGGCCAGACATTCCGGGGTACTGTTTCCCACTTTTACCGCGAGTGAAGATTTTGGTTTAGGCCTAGAAGGCTTAGGTTATTACAAAGTGTTGAGCGATTATGCCGATATAACCACCCGAGCCAATTTATATTCTTACGGTGGCTGGAATTTAAATCTGAGTTCTAAATATATTAAAAGGTATAAACTATCCGGAAATGTAAGCATCAGTATTCTAAATACAAAAACCCTAAACAGAAGTATTTATTCTAAAGAAGAGTTCAACCAGTCTAAATCCTTTATGATTAACTGGAGCCATAGCAGAGATTCCAGGGCCCGTCCGGGAACCAATTTTTCGGCGAATGTAAATTTCGGTAGCAGTAAGTTCAACCAATCTCTGCAAAATAATCCTTATCAGAACTTTCAAAACCAGTTGGCATCCAGTATTAATTACTCAAAAGACTGGCGGGGAAAATATAATCTTTCTCTTAACCTGAATCATAACCAGAATAGTAATTCGAAACTGGTAAACCTAAACCTGCCTACTGCCAACTTTAATGTAGTTACTTTTTATCCCTTCGAGAAAAAAGAGCGGGTAGGTACCGCAAAATGGTACGAGAAAATTGGTATAGGATACAATGGAAACTTTCAAAACCTGATTTCTTTTTACGATACCGCATTTAGCCTAAAACAAATGCTTGACACCATTCAGTGGGGTGCACAACACAATATCCCCATCGCCCTTTCCTTGCCTTCTTTAGGCCCAATCACGGTTGCTCCGGGAATTAGTTATGAGGAAAGATGGTATGGGCAAAGAATGTTCAGAACCTGGGATAATACCCATAAAAAAGTGGATACTACCATACAGAAAGGATTTTATACAGCCCGGCAAATGTCGTTCGGCATCTCATTTAATACCCGAATATTTGGAAAATACAATTTTAAACCTTCCAGTAATGTAGTGGCTATCCGCCATGAAGTACGACCCAGTATTTCGCTCAGCTATCGCCCCGACCTTGCTTCGGGATATCATTACAGTACTCAGGTAGATACCAATGGAACGGTGTTACGATTTTCACAGTTCGAAGGAGGTGTATTGGGTTCGTTCTCGGAGGGAAATTATGGAGGGGTTTCTTTTGGGATAGACAATGTGTTGGAGATGAAAGTGAAGGATAAAACCGATACCAGTTCTAAAGCCACCAAAAAAGTTAAGCTACTAGATGGATTTGGATTTAACTCCTCCTACAACATGTTGGCTGATAGTTTTGCCTTGGGTAATTTTTCTATTTATGCGAGAAGTACGTTATTCGACAAAGTAAATATCAGTGCCTCTGCCAATCTAGATCCTTATGCAGTAAATGATAAGGGATATCGAATTAACAAATTGCTGTTCGACCCCCGAAAGCTTCAATTTGGCCGCATCACCAGCGGAAACATTGCTTTATCCACTTCCTTTAAAAGCAAATCGAGAGACGGAAAAGATGCCGACAAAAAAAACGATAAAATTCCTTTACCCAATGATCCTTTTATGACGCCCGATGAACAACAGCGGGAGTTACAATTTATCAGAGCCAATCCGGCTGAATATACAGATTTTAATATCCCCTGGAATCTATCGCTTTCTTATTCGCTCAGTTTTTATCGGATGCTTAGGCCCGACTACTCCGGTTTTACCACAGAAACCAACTCAAGTGTTAGCTTCAATGGCGATTTTAGTTTAACAGAAAAATGGAAAGTAGGGGGTACAGGATATTATGATATTACCCGCAAATCGTTACAACAAATCAGCATGTTCATTACCCGTGAAATGCACTGCTGGCAATTATCGGTAAATGTTACCCCTGTTGGATTATATCGCTCATTTAATATCACCATCAATCCCAAATCAGGCATTCTTAGAGATCTGAGAATTAACAGAAGCCGAACTTTCTCTAATTAATGATTGTGTTGAAGATAATATTCCGACATCCTAGTAAACAAAATATTTTTTAACTCGTTGGCCGATCTATTCTTTACAGATTCTGGCGGTAACATATGCATTTCAATAGTATGGGGCCAGAGATAAAAAAACTTTCCGGGGGGCAAAATTTTACGGGTATGAAAAAGTAATACTGGTAAAATAGGTTTGCCGGTTACCTCAGCCAACCGAAATGCACCACTATAAAAAGTAGCCAGCGGTTGGTTGGTTTTATTGCGGGTTCCCTCGGGATATATCAACATATCCA
The DNA here is from genome assembly GCA_026391195.1 of Bacteroidota bacterium. Taxonomy (GTDB): domain Bacteria; phylum Bacteroidota; class Bacteroidia; order Chitinophagales; family Chitinophagaceae; genus Sediminibacterium. Next base: position 8,835 of record JAPLEI010000007.1, read on the forward strand.
AACCAATTTCCAAGATATGCTTCATAGCATCAAAACTTTTCCGCCTGCTTTCTTCACTCCGCCTGTCGACCAGCACACTCCCAAAAGAATATACCCATCCGAATAAAGGAATTCGAGTAAAACTCTTTTTGGCAATTGTTTTATTGGCCTTCGGTAAAAAAGGCGTGCTTACAGGCACATCCATCAAACTATTGTGGTTACATACTACAACGTAGTTACCCGAAAGTTGATAGTTTTCCCTACCGATTGTTTTAATTGAGCAACCAATTATAAACAGATACAACCGCATCCATGTTTGGGAAACAATCCGATGCCACTTTGCTTTAGCAGGTTCTTTCAACACAAAGCAGGGAAAATAAAAAATAATAACAACCAATAAGGAGGATATAAACCATATCAGTCCCCAAAATGCCCAGATTCTTCCAAGAACATCGCGCAACTTTTCAGAAAAAAAGGAATTATTTGAAGAAACCATATTGGGTAAGCTATCCATAAAAGTAGACGAATGTATGAAAAACGTATAAAATTTAGCTGCAGCCCTAACTTTGATTGGTAGTAGGATTCCAGTTTATCGGTGAAAGTCCCTGTTGAACCAGCAAATCGTTGGTTCTGCTGAAATGCTTACAACCCAAAAAACCTCGGTAAGCACTGAGTGGTGAGGGGTGGGGGGCTTTTAAAACAAAATGACGGGTTTCATCAATCAATACCTGCTTATCCTGGGCAAATTTGCCCCATAACAAAAATACCAAACCCTGTTTTTTTTCAGATAAAGAACTGATTACGGTATCGGTAAATTCCATCCAACCGATGTTGGCATGACTGGCAGCTTCATTGGCTCTTACGGTTAATACGGAATTTAACAGCAATACGCCCTGCTGCGCCCAATGGGTAAGGTTTCCAGATACGGGCATTTCACCGCCCACATCATCAACTATTTCTTTAAAAATATTCAGAAGCGAAGGCGGAAAGGGAACAGTATTGGGTACCGAAAAACTGAGACCATGCGCTTGTCCGGGTCCATGATACGGATCCTGCCCTAAAATAACCACTTTCACTTGCGGGAAAGGGGTTTGGGCAAATGCATTAAAAATCAAATTTCCGGGTGGATATACCGTAATTCCCGACGCGGTTTCTGCCTTAATGTGGGTTACCAGTTGAGAAAATGAATGTCGCTTAAAGGCCGATTCCAACACTTCTTTCCAACTGGCTTCTATTTTAACATCCATACCCAAGCCAATTTATTGAAGTCATTCCTAAAAATACTGCCAAAAAAAATACCCACCAAACCCTTAACAGGCCGGAAAACAATAGCCATTAGTAGCAACTAAATATCCTTCAGTGCCTGCATTCCAAATATTGGTTTGCGTATAAAAATTCAATCGTAGCCCCATTACTTCCACTTGTACCTTGTAATCTCTTCCGGCAAGGGTTACCTGCAATATCGTTGCTTTTACAGCTTGATGGGTACTTTCTAATTGAAATAATAAATGTTCTGGCCGAACCATCCAGCAATTCGCAGTATTCATTGTATATTTTTCCGGAAAAAATATCCGGGCCAATTCGGGGGATAAAGGGTAAAAATCGCCTAAGAGTCCTGCTACATATGGGTTTTGGGGAGAATGGTATATTGCTTCCGGACTACCTACCTGAACCAGCTTCCCGTTTTCCAATACCAACAATCGATGCGCCCAACCAAAAATATCATCAGGGATGTGCGAACACAGTAAGCAGGTAATATTCAATTGATGGCTTACTTCGGCCAATACTTGTTGTAGTATTTTTTTATTGATAAGGTCTAAATGTGAAAAGGGCTCATCAAGCAGCAGCCAGCGGGGTGAAGTGATTAATAAAAGTGCCAAAGCAATGCGTTGTTGCTCCCCACCTGAAATCTCATGGTGTTTTCGATTCATCAGGTGTTCGATGCGACAAAGGGAAAATAATTTACTGGCAACGGATGTTTCCCAAACATTGGCATATTGAAAAAGATCCCGGATATAATAGTAATGGGGAAGATGAGAAGATTGTTCCAATATGGCTAGCCCTGGATGTCCAGGTACTAATTGCTCCTGGGGGCCTTTGATGCGCTCGGAAAAAAGGGTTATAGATCCAGTATCTGGTTGCTGCCAACCGGCAATCAGCTGTAAAAGGGTAGATTTACCCGAACCGCTTACACCTATTAATGCCAGATTTTCACCAGACACCTGATTGAAGGTTATAGGAGCGAGTTGAAAATCGGGGGAAATATATTTAGATAATTCGGTAACCGCAAGCATAGTTGCAAAACTACTGAGGTATTGAATCCGAATCAAAATAATCAGACCCTCCAAAAATAAAAGATACCCCCGCTACAGAAGTAACAGGGGTATTCCCACCTTTTATGTAACAATTAAAATTTATTATTAACTAGCCTTTCTAAGTAATTGTTCTTCAACTTCTACGTGCTCAATAGTTTCATACTCAGTATGTACAGTAGTTTGTTGACTTACCACTGTTTTAGCAGGTGCTAACCGTTGTGTGAAACCCAATGTAATTAAAGAAATAGAAGGGAAGATCATTGTTAGTGTTTGCCAGCCTTTAGCGGAACGATTTTGTTCCTGGGCAATATTACCCACCCAGTTTACGGCAATAACGCGAAAAACTAGTCCGCCAGTAATCATGATGTTCAAGTAAATATTAAAAGCATCAAAGAAAACATTATCTGCTATGCAGAAATAGGTAAAAATAACTGGAACCACTAAGCAAAAAATACCGGCGAAAGAAGCTTCATCATTACGCTGATAATAATTGTTGGCTTGGGCATAATTCCGGGGAACAGCTACTGTGTTAGTTTCATTAGAAACTGAACTTCTTAACATTTGGTTTAGGGGAAGGAATGACATAAGGTTTGTTTTTAAAGGTTTGGGATAGGATATTAGTGTTTAAAGTGGTTTGTTTGTTTCGTTTAACAATGTAAAATTGCATCAATCGAAATCCGGTTTTTATAGTTTGTTTTACTAATCTTCTGTCATTTTTAAAAAGGCCCTTGTAGTAAAACCCCCACAACGACCCTGGTAAAATCCCTGTTTTCACAAATACTTAACGCTACAATCTATTAACTATCTATTACTCACATTTATTGCATATTTTGGGGATAACTTCGAAAAAATATTTTTTTGTAAACATATTCACAGACCAATAATTACGGATTTCATGTCGTTTTATCAATTTATTTATATCACTTATAATTGATTATACATGTTAATTTATATTTATAATTAAATAAATCACCTAATTAGATATAAATGAATGATATATTAAAAAAATCAAGCAAATTGATGGGAAATCACTTCGAAATCAGCGTAGTGACAGAAAATCCCGAACTGGGAAACGAATGGATAGAAAAGGCCTTTCAATTTATTAAGGATATAGAATATCAACTGACTACCTATTCCGAAACCAGCGACACCTTTCTAATTAACCGGGCCGCCGGTCTACATCCCGTGCAAGTGCACCCCGAAACCTTTGCGTTAATTGAAAGATGCCAAAAGATATCGGTGCTAACTCAGGGGGCATTTGATATTACCTATGGTTCGGTAGATAAAAGCCTATGGAACTTTGATACTTCCCTAAATCAGCTTCCCGACCCGGAAACCGCATTAAAAATGGTTCGATTAATTAATTTCCGAAATATCCACCTCAATAAAGAACAGCAAACCATATTCTTACAAGAAAAAGGGATGCGCATCGGATTTGGAGGAATAGGTAAGGGGTATGCTGCAGAAAAAACCCGCCAAATGCTTAAAAACCAAGGCGTATCCGCCGGAATAGTAAATGCATCCGGTGATCTTACCACCTGGGGCAATCAGCCTGATGGCAAACCCTGGACCATCGGTATAGCTGATCCCAACCACGCTTCCAGTATATTTTCTTACCTAGAAGTGTCGGATATGGCAGTGGCCACTTCAGGGAACTATGAAAAATTTATCTGGGTAAATGGTCGCAAATATTCGCATACCATCAACCCAAAAACCGGATTACCCATTACGGGCATTAAAA
>JAPLEI010000161.1:0-55059 GCA_026391195.1 Bacteroidota bacterium
CCTCCGCAAAAAAGGCACGCTGCAGGTTTCCCTGCTCGCAAAAAATAAAGCAGCTGGCAGTCTCGTGCAGATATCCATCCCCGGAAAAAAAGCCCAGATAACCATACCCAAATCCGATAAGTATGTTTCCCTGAAAATAGGTAACACCATCATTAAAGACAGCGGCTTTTATGAGATTACGCTGGAAGATATTCGCCAGGGCGGACAATCCGTTGCAGATATTCAGGGAATCGAATTATCCGGTACCGCTGTGCCCGGCATGCACTTTAATACCAAACCCCGCCGAAATGCGGCTTCCGTGCATTTGCGCTACCCCCTGCCGGATTCTGCCAAGGCAGTCGCTTTTTATAACGAAATCACCATACCCGTTGGTGTATTCAGATTATCAGCCCCACCGAAAGAAGGGTAATTTTGTCGGTTTGGGATGCAGGCAATGAATCCATTGACCGTGCCAAAGTTCCGGAAGATAAAAAAGTGCAATTATTGGCCACCGGAAGGGATGTGGTGGCCGATGGATTTGGAAACGAGGGTACGGGCGGACATAGTCATTGGGTGTACCCCTGGAAAAATGGCACCACCTACGGATTTTTAGTTACCGCCATGCGGGATACCGTTAAAAAGACTACCATCTACACCGGCTATATCTACCTGCCTGAAATGAAACAATGGAAATTATTGGCTTCATTTAAAGCGCCAATGGACGGGGGGTACCTAAAAAATCTCTATTCGTTCGTGGAAAATTTTTCGGGAGAAAATGGTCAGTTGCAACGCGAAGCACTCTACCGTAATCAGTGGGTACAACTCGAAGATGGCAAATGGCAGGAACTAACCACCGCCATATTTTCCACCGATGCAACCGGCCGCGCCGGTGATCGGATTGATTATGGGGCAGGGGAGAGTGATGGTCAATTTTATCTGTGGAATGGCGGCTTTCAACCGGCCAATGTGAAAATGGGCGACCGGTTTACCCGCCCCCCGCTGCAGGCAAAGCCCTCCATATTGGTAAATAACCATATCGATAGCAACTGGCAGGCGCAGCAAGACAAGGCAACTATATTAACGGCCATCCAGCAACAATCCATCGACACCACCGGATCTAAAGAGGGCATTTATTATACCCTATTGGAAAAAGGAACCGGTGCGCCGGTTGATGTGTCTGATACGGTGCAAGTATTTTATAAGGGCTATTTTTTAGCATCCGGGGCGATTTTTGACCAATCGGGGGCTACTCCGGCCAGCTTTCCCCTGCGCCGTTTAATAAAAGGTTGGCAAATTGGGGTACCCCTAGGCAACGTTGGAAGTAAGGTGCGTATCATTATACCATCTGGCCTTGCTTACGGCATTAGAAACCGAAGCGCCAAAATTGCTCCTAACAGCATCTTGGTATTCGAAATTCAGGTGGTAGGTGTTCGAAAGCAAGGCGGATAAAAGAACAGCAAGTAATCCAAGCTCAGCTGTTCGGTTTTAAAATCCTAAATAGCTGAACCATGAAAAACCATTTCCTCCTGATTGTCTCCTTACTGAGCATCGTTACCCTAGCCAAAGCTGGTGAACCCACTCCCGTTAATAACAATAACAGCATCCTCCTGCGGGTAGATTGGGAATTTTGTGAGCCTACTGAAAAAAATTATGACTGGCAATTTATCGACGGTCAAGTTGAGTCGGCCCGCAAACAAGGTAAAAAAATTGCCCTGCTGATTGACGCCACTACCGGATTGCCAGAATGGCTTCGTGATCAGCAAACAGGAACCCTCCCCCTAAATAAAATTAATGCCCTACAACTGACTAGCTGGACTCGCTTCATTCAAAAAATGGGTGAGCGTTATCAGCAGGAAACAACCATTGAAAAAGTATATATCACCCAAATGATGCCGGATGCTGCTCAGCAAGCAGACACCCGCCTTCGCGAGGTTATTTATTCTTGGATGAAGGTAGTGGATGCATTTGAAGCAGCTTTTCCTCAACAACAGCTGGTAAACGCCGGGGGCTGGCAAGAAGATGTTACTGTGGCCACCCTGTTAGATGCCTATGCCAGCAAAAAAATTGGCAGTCGCTATCAAACGATTGTTGCTTCACAACCCTATACAGCTCCTTTATTACAAGAAAAAAACCAAATTAATTTTCAACCCTGCGATCGGAAGCCTGTTGAAATAGTGCCTGCATATACTGAATCTCCTTCAACTGCCCCTTCAGAGAAAGCCAGACAACAAGCCATCAAAGCGGCTGCTGAAAAAAATGATACTTCAGATGCCAAAGAAAATCCATTTGAAAAATTAATGAGTAACCTGATTGTATTAGGAAAGCCTTCTTTTTTAACGATACTTCAATAAAGATTTCCCCTTTTTCTGTTTCCTAGCCGGAAGTCTGCCTAGTGCGGGCTTTCGGGCTTTTATGGGGTAGTATGCGTTGTATTTATCTAGCTAACATTTTTAAACAGGCGGGGCTAGGAATAGGGAATCGATAATGTTCTGAAAGGGCTCCATTCAACGGATCTCTTTTGAATATCACCACTTCATTACTCTTCATATTGCCCACCAAAATGTATTGTCCGGTAGGGTCATTCAAAAAATTACGGGGATGATCACCCAGGGTAGGAGTGATACCTGCCGGGGTTAGTAATCCATTTTTCGAATTCACCGAGAAAATCGCCAAAGTATTTTCATTTCCGCGATTGCTCATATACAAAAACTTTTCATCGGGGGAGAGATGTATATCAGCACTTCCATGTTGCGTAGTGGCTCCGGCTGGGTGACCTGCATAAGTAGCCAGCTTTTTCATCTTTCCTTTTTTAAACGAATAAGCAGTCACAGTGCCAGATAATTCTTCTACCACATAGGCAAATTTTCCATTGGCAGTAAACTCCAGGTGTCTGGGGCCACTTCCCGGGGCACTGGCGGCATAGGGCGGGTTGGCTTCGGTTAGGGGGGTGGAAGCCGAGCCATTAAACTTATAGATACTTACCTGGTCGGTACCTAAATCAGGGGTGAGCAGAAATTGCTGGTCGGGACTGAAAAAAACCGAGTGTACATGGGCTTTTTCTTGTCGTTGCTCATTGATACTTTTACCCGAATGGATGATATGTTGCTGCAACGGTTGCACACTGCCATCGGCTGCAATGGGTAGGGCTGATAAACTTCCCCCGGTATAATTGGCCACCAGCAGCCATTTGGCATCGTTGGTGATGGATATATGACAAGGATTTTCGCTCCCACTCAATTGCCGGTTTATCAATTGCAAGGTGCCATTGGTTTTATTAAAGCGATACGCTGCTACCAGTCCACTTTGTTGTCTGCTCACTTCATTTACGGCATACACAAAATTTCCATCCGGTGAAATACAGAGATAGGAGGGGTTATTGGCACTATCGGTATTACTTATCAGTGCCACTTTTCCGGTGGCGGCATCAAAATCATACACATAAATGCCCTTACTACCATTGCTGGTGTAGGTGCCGGCAAATAAATAAAAATGTTGTGCTGATAAAGTGCTGCTGCACAAGATTAGTAAGGCGAGTAGATATTTTTTCATTGGGTTAAGGTAAGAAAAAAAGATGAGTATGGTTTGGAATGGGATGGGATATGGGATGCTAATGATTGTACATCCCCTTTTTTTATATGGGCCGAACCTACGGATCTCTTGGTGGCTTTTGGGGCACATAACAACGGATTAAAATCCGTTGTTATGATATGGGGGGAGGCTACGCCTCTTTGATCTGGGATGGGATATGGGATGATCTTGCCCGAACAACGGATTAAAATCCGTTGGTGTGATATCTTTCGAGGCTTCGCCTCTTTGATCTGGGGGGAGGCTACGCCTCTTTGGTTAGGAATTGATAGAGTGGGTTCTGGGCTGTATTATGTAGCGTTTATTAAAAAGCCGCTATATGATAATCCTGTTAAAGAATTAAATCATTAGCCGGAAATATTTATCTTTCCCAAAATTTTTAAACATGAAAAAGCTTTCTCTATTGGTTTTACTTGCTATCGGATTATGGAGTTTCACTTCAGTTCGTTCAGTAAATGCTAATAACACTCCTGCTGCTGGCACATTTGATACTACCCTAATCAGCAAAAAATTATTAAAAAAATGGCAGCTGATAGAATTAAATGGTCAGCCCATTTCGGCCCTCGGTAAACCTGCTAAAACTCCCTTTATCCATTTCGATAGTGCCCGCAAGGTTTCGGGGAATAATGGCTGCAATCAGTTTTTTGGCAGCTATGAATTAGATACGCGTAACCGCATTAAATTCTCTGCGATGGGTTCTACCCGTATGGCTTGTGTAGATGAAAATACCATCGAGTCGGATTTGATGCAGGTATTATCTAACACCGATAGCTATGTGTTGGTAAATGACACCCTGGTTTTTAACCGGGCCCGTATGGCTCCCCTGGCTCGTTGGGTTAAAATGAAGTCGTGTAAGAAGAAGAATAAATAATAGGTACTTCTTTCAAATAAAAAAGGGCGTACGCCTCTGGCGTACACCCTTTTTTTATTGCTACAAAGACAATTATTTTTTAGCGCCTTTTACATATTTATTCAGCCACTCATTCTGCTCCCACAAAAGGTGTAATAAATTCTCCCTCCCACGATACCCATGCGCTTCATAGGGTAAATACACAAATCGAACCGTTCCTCCATGCCCTTTAATGGCCGCAAATAACCGCTCACTATTAATGGGGTAAGTTCCGGTATTGTCATCCGCTTCGCCATGTACCAGCAGGATAGGGGTTTTGATTTGATTGGCATAGCTGAAAGGACTCATCTCATAATACAATTGAGGTGCCTGCCAGTAAGTACGTTCCTCATTCTGAAATCCAAAAGGCGTTAGGGTTCTATTGTAAGCACCACTGCGGGCAATACCTGCTTTAAATAGATTGGTATGCGCCAGTAAATTGGCCGTCATAAATGCCCCATAACTATGTCCGCCAACACCTACGCGGTTTCTGTCGCCCACACCCATATCGGCCAGTTTATTAATAGCCGCTTCGGCATTTAGTTTGAGTTGTGCTATAAAATCGTCGTTGGGCTTTTTGTCGGCAGTAGTGGCTACAATGGGCATCTCTGCATTGTCTAACACAGCATATCCCTGTGTTACATAAAATACGGGCGAGCCCCAGCTGAGCGTGGTAAACCGATCACGGGATCCCCTTACTTGTGCAGCATCTGCCGCTGAATTGAACTCTCTTGGATAGGCCCACAAGATTACCGGTAGCGGTCCATCTTTTAGTTTATCGTAGTTTGTGGGCAGATATAAATCGCCGGTTAAATCCACACCATCGGCTCTTTTATAACTGATCTTTTCTTTTAACACCCCCTCTAATTGCGGATAGGGATTGGTAAACTGTGTTAACTGAACATCAGCAATGCGGGCAATTAAATTCTTAACCCAGTAATTGGGTACTTCTTTTTGTGATTCTCTTCTGGTAAGTAATACCAGTTTGTCGGCATCAATTACCTCTTCTACCATTTCAAATACCCCTTCTTGGCAACGCCATACGATATTGTTTTTCTTGGTAGCCATATCGAATTTACTCAGGAAAGGCAAATCACCCTTGGCGGATGATCCTGTAGTATTGTTCATTAAAATCTGTGTTCCATTATCGGTTAACTGTATCGCCGGCCGCCCGAAACTATTGCGGGTTAATACGGGTTCCCCTGGATTATTATATGCATCGGTTAGGTTTCTTTCGAACAACAAATCCATACTGCCAGTTTTACTGTTTAGTTTGCTAACCCTTCCAATTTGTTTTGAACGTAAAACTTCCCGAACCAGCGCAACCGTGGAATCTCCCCAGGTAGTGCCACTATATCTGTATTGCGTTTTAAACAACGTAACGGGCGCTCCGGTAAAGGGCGCAGATAAGGAATACACAGCATCATGAAAGGGTACTTGTTTTTTCATGATGCCACTGTCTAGTGCTTCCGCCCAAATTACGGTGGCTTTTTCATCGTCTCTCCAATCGAATCCACGTGGAACGGGCTGGGTGTTATCATACCCACTAGGCGTAGCTTCTGTAGATGGCAGTTCAGCTAATACTTTCACTGTTTTGCCACTCAGGTCGGTAATCGATACGGTAGAAGGAAATCCACCCGCAGTAACTAAATACGAGAATGGTTTTTTAAGGGTCCGCAGCATCAGATAATTTCTATCGGGAGAAAGCGAAAAACTACTGATGATGGCAGGAGTACCTACATTGGTTTCTACTCCGTTTTTATTTACAATCAATTGTGCGGTTGTATAAAATTCAAAAACTGCTTCATCATGTGGCGACTTAATCAAATCCTGATAGGTAACACTCGGTGCTGCCTTTCCCAGATTTTCCTGAATGGTTGGGCCCTTGGGAACAATGGGCTTTTGCGGTGCCATCGCAGCGGGTTGAGTAGCTGCTTTATATATAATGGTTTGGTCGTCTATCCATATATAAGGTGTTCCCAGAGTTGTATTCAAGGGGAACTTATTTATTTTGGTAGCCCGCTGCGAAGCAATATCTATCACATACAAATCTACCCGTATACTTGAAGTATGGGTAAAAGCTACTTTTGTTTCCGATGGACTCCAACTGATATTTCCTGCCAGTAATCCGGAGGGTAATCCATATACCATCACCTCTTTATTCGTTTTGATTTGCTTCAGCAGAAAACTGTTCACAAAATTCTGCCGGCTCTGCGAAAAATTATTGGGATTCAGGCGAAGTCCGGCAACTTTTAGTTCGGGCTGACCTAACTCTTCTACACCGGGGTAGGAGTTGCGCTCACTCAACAACATCCAGTTGGCCTTGCTGTCTATCCGAACAGCCGGGGTAGGTTTTGCCAACAGCATATCCGCTATTTCTTTGGGCGGTACCTGGTATACGTTGTTGTCTTGTGCATTTACTACCAGTAAACTAATAGCAAGCGCTGCAAAAGAAAGGGTAAGTTTTTTCATAACAAATAAATGGGGTTTATTGATATACTCTTACATAATCGATTAACATGCTGCAAGGGAAAACTTTGGGGTCTACGCCTTTTTGTCCACCCCAATCGCCTCCAACGGCAATATTCAGCAGTAGGTATTCCGGCTCATCAAAGGGCCAGGCTTCCCGTCCGCTATGTTCATTGGTAAAATTGAAATAGGGTTTGTTGTCTATTAAAACAGTAATTTTTTCCGAAGTCCAAATTACGGAATACACATGAAAGGCGTCACTGAAATCGGGCACCGGTATGGTGGCTGTTTTTTGGGTGCCAATGGAATGGTAGTATTTTTTGCAGTGTACGGAAGCATGAACCGTGCCGGGGTTGTAGCCAACATGTTCCATAATATCTATTTCCCCATCATCGGGCCATTGCAGGGGTTGATGGCTTCCCAGCATCCAGATAGCAGGCCAGGTGCCCAAACCTTTGGGTAATTTAGCACGCACATCTATGCGACCATATTTCCATTCAGCTTTGCCGCGGGTTACCAGGCGGGCAGAGGTATACTCCTTTTCTCCCGGTCCGTTTTTGATGGCAGTGATGCGAAGATGGCCATCTTCCACCCGAGCATTGGGTAAACTATTCATTAGGTAGTTCTGCCATTCATGATTGCCCCATCCATGTTGGCCGGTATCATAGGCCCATTTTTTGGGATCCGGTAATCCCTTATAAGAGAACTCATCACTCCAAACCAATTTAAGGGGTTTCGTTTGTGCGCTCAAGGTTACCGCACAAAATAGGAGGGGAAAAAATAGTTGGATAATTCGCATATAATTGCTTTAGTTTCAGCAAGATAATAAATAGTTTCGGATGTGCTGCTTCCGAATTATTTGGCGGTTTCTGCTATTTTTTGTACCTTTGCATAGCAAATGAATAACTGTTTACATATACACCATTATGTTTTCTTGCCCAACGGGTAAGCAACGGTGTAGTGTTTAAAATACAACATGTGTGGCTTACCTCCGGGTAGGCCTTTTTTATGTGTAGTAGTTAGGCATCCCTGCTTTTTATAAATTGAATTTTTTATTATGAAACTAACCCTGGCAATCCAAAAAAGCGGCCGCTTGCACGACGATTCAATGCGACTCCTTAAAGAATGTGGAATCGACATTACCAATGGCGTGAACAAATTAAAGGCAGAGGCTGGCAATTTTCCGCTGGAACTGTATTTTTTGCGGGATGATGATATTCCCCAATATGTGGAGGACAATGTAGCCGATATTGGTTTTGTGGGCGAAAATGTAGTGCTCGAAAAAAAGAAGCAAGTGATTCCCTGCGAGCCCCTGGGTTTTGGTAAATGTCGCCTTAGCCTTGCCATAAAAAAGGGAGATAGCTTTACCGGTGTTGCCGATTTGGCTGGCAAAAGAATCGCTACCAGCTATCCGGTTATTTTGGGAGATTACCTCAAAAGCCAGGGCGTAACCGCTGAAATTCACGAAATCAGTGGCAGTGTTGAAATTGCCCCCGGTATCGGATTGGCAGATGCTATCTGCGATTTGGTGAGCAGCGGATCTACCTTGTTTATGAATGGTCTTCGAGAAGCCACTACCATCTTACAATCGCAGGCTGTGTTGATTAAAAATGCCGGATTACCCGCCGAAAAAGAAGCCCTGTTAGAGCGATTACTATTCCGCATTCGATCGGTTAAAAAAGCCCGCAATCATAAATATATTCTGCTGAATGCACCCAACGATCGGTTGGATACTATCTTATCTCTCTTGCCGGGGATGAAGAGCCCTACCGTATTGCCCTTAGCCGAACCCGGCTGGAGCAGCGTGCACAGTGTATTAAATGAAAATGATTTTTGGAATATCATCGAGCAATTGCGCGATGCAGGTGCTCAGGGGATTTTGGTAGTTCCTATTGAAAAAATGATTGTATAAATCTATTGTATGTTAACAACCTTTATCAATCCGCCCCCTTCCGAATGGAGCTCACTGCTTCAACGACCTGCTGTAGATGCAACTAACTTATTCGATCAAGTGCGTGCGATTATGCAGGAGGTAAAGCTGGGGGGAGATGATGCGCTGCGAAAGTTTACCCAAACATTTGATGGCGCAACTTTACAAGCAATTGAAATTAGTAAAGAAGCAATATCCGCTGCAGCAAATGAAGTGAGCCCTGCTTTACAACAAGCCATTCGTCAAGCGGCCACCAATATTCGTCGTTTTCATTCCACCCAATTGCACGAGGAGGCGCCCATTGAAACCCAACCTGGTATCACCTGCTGGCGCAAAGTGCGGGGTATTGAAAAAGTAGGTCTTTATATTCCCGGAGGCACGGCCCCTTTATTTTCAACCATCCTTATGCTGGGCATTCCAGCACAACTAGCTGGCTGCAGCGAAGTGATTATGTGCACGCCTCCCGGAAAAGATGGTAAAGTACATCCGGCTATTTTATTCGCTGCCGCCGAAGTGGGCATTCAGCGAATATTCACAGTAGGGGGTGTGCAAGCCATTGCGGCATTAACGTATGGCACAGAATCTATACCAGCCGTATATAAAATTTTCGGACCCGGTAATCAATATGTAACTGCTGCTAAACAGTTAGCCCAACTAGCGGGTATTGCCATCGACATGCCCGCTGGCCCCAGTGAGGTTTGTGTTTGGGCCGATGAAACAGCGCATCCCGATTGGGTTGCAGCCGATTTGTTAAGTCAGGCCGAACATGGAGCCGACAGCCAGGTATTACTCGTTACAACCGACCCTACACTTCCCGATAAAGTAAAACAGGCAGTAACACAACAATTGTTACAATTGCCAAGAAGGGAGCTGGCGCAGAAAGCGTTGGAAAATAGTCGTGCTATTGTGGTAACTACCCAGCAAGCCGCGTTGGCACTGGTAAATGCCTATGCACCCGAACACTTAATAATTGCTTGCAAACAACCCGAAGAGCTGGCAGCCGGGGTTATAAATGCTGGCTCCGTATTTTTGGGTAACTATACCCCCGAAAGTGTGGGTGATTATGCCAGTGGTACCAATCATACACTACCTACTAATGGATTTGCAAGGGCTTACAGCGGAGTAAGTGTAGATAGTTTTGTAAAGAAAATAACCTTTCAACAACTTACTAAAGAGGGTATTGCTTCCCTAGCATCCACTGTAATAGAAATGGCAATGGCAGAGGGATTACAGGCACATGCCCAGGCAGTTGCTATCCGATTAAATAATCCAACCACTCAATTGGAATCGTAAATATTTTTTATGCAGTTTGATCTGAACCGAATTACCCGGAAGAATATTCAACTACTGAAACCCTATTCATCTGCCCGCGATGAATTTAGTGGCGAGGCCAAGGTATTTTTAGATGCCAATGAGAACAGCCTCGGATCTCCTTTAACCAAATGGTACAATCGTTATCCCGATCCCCATCACGTTCAATTACGCAATAAAATAGCAGCCATCAAGGGAATCGCTCCGGAACATATTTTTTTGGGGAATGGAAGTGATGAATGTATTGATGTATTATTTCGCTGCTTCTGCGAGCCGGGAGTAAGCAATACTATTATTTGTCCGCCCACCTATGGCATGTACCAAGTGAGTGCCAATATCAATAACGTTGCCATTCAGGAAGCCCCGCTGTTACCCGATTACCAATTGAATCTGGCACATATCGAACAACTGGTAAATGCTGATTCCCGTATCATTTGGCTATGCTCTCCCAATAATCCCACGGGTAATTTGATGAATCTGGAAGACATAGAAACTGTTTTGAATAATTTTTTCGGACTGGTAGTGGTGGATGAAGCCTATATCAATTTTGCCCGGCAGCGCTCTTTAATTTCCCTATTACCCGACTACCCCAATCTGGTGGTATTGCAAACCCTCAGCAAGGCCTGGGGACTGGCTGGACTAAGAATCGGGATGGCATTTGCGGGTATGGCAATAGTAGAAATCATGAACAAAGTGAAACCTCCTTACAATATCAGTGAACCCGCACAAGAGCTTGCACTCAAGGCCTTGGATGAAGTGGGACAGGTAAATGATATGATTACCCTGCTGGTAGACATGCGGGAGGCACTGGCAGCAGTTTTTCGGCAGATGCCTTGGGTGGAAGTGGTTTATCCTTCCGATGCCAATTTTTTATTGGTAAAAATGCAGCAGGCACATTTGGTATATGAATTTTTATTAGATAAGGGTATTGTGGTGCGCGACCGAAGTCGCGTGGAACTTTGTGATAATTGCCTACGCATAACCATCGGTACCGAGCAAGAAAATACCTTGTTGGTAGACGCACTGGCCGCCTGGCACGAACAGTAAACAATTTGTAAAGAATTGCTAATAGATTTGTAATTTCATCCGCACATTAAATACAACCTTATGTTACGATTTTCCGTTTTACTATTGGCAGGCTGCCTGCTGGCCAGTCAATCTCAAGCCAATGATACTTTACAACATCGCAAGTCGGCTGCTATTATGCCGGATGCCGACAATGCAGGATTAAAATTACCAACTGGCTTTTCTGCCTTAAAAGTGGCCGAAAATGTGGGTCGGGCCCGGCATTTAGTAGTGAATAGTCAGGGAGATGTATATGTAAAACTCAGCGGAAAAGTAGGCGACAAAGGGATTTTAGTGATGCGTGATTTGAACAATGATGGTCGCACAGAAGAAATTACCGGTTTCGGAAACTATGGCGGAACTGGAATTGCTATTCACAACGGGTACCTATATGCTTCCTCAGATGAAGAAGTTTTTCGATATAAATTGAATGCCAAAGGTGCTGTTGAAACCCCTTATCAGCCCGAGAAAATCATTACTGGCTTAATCAACCGTCGGCAACACGAGAGCAAATCCATCACCCTCGATAAAAACGGGAATATCTATGTTAACATTGGTGCGTATTCCAATTCCTGCCAGGTGAAAGACCGCCAGCCCGGATCATTGGGAATGAATCCATGTCCTATTTTAGATTCTGCCGGAGGTATCTGGCAATTCAAATCAGATGTACTTAACCAAACCTACGGAAATGGGGTGCGCTTTGCTACCGGTTTAAGAAATGTAGTAGGCCTCGATTGGAATAATCAAACCAATAGTCTGTATGTTACCCAGCATGGACGTGATCAATTGAATTCCTTGTTTCCACAGTTTTATGATACAACCACCAATGCCAATCTACCGGCAGAAACGATGTATGAAATGAAGCAAGGTGATAATGCCGGATGGCCTTATGTGTATTATGATCCTTTTCAAAATAAAAAGATGCTCGCACCAGAATATGGCGGCGATGGCAAAACAGAAGGAAGTGCCGCATACAAAAATCCAGCTATGGCTTTCCCGGCTCATATGGCTCCAAATGCCCTGTTATTTTATACAGGAAGTATGTTTCCGGAAAAGTACAAAAACGGCGCTTTTATAGCTTTTCATGGTTCCTGGAATCGGGCACCACTTCCGCAGGAAGGATATTATGTGGCATTTGTACCTTTTGAAAATGGAAAACCAACTGGTAAATGGGAAATCTTCGCCAATGGATTCGCCGGTGTAGACGTAATTACCAGCACCCGCGCTGCCCAACATCGCCCATGTGGTTTGGCACAGGGCCCCGACGGATCTTTGTATGTGTCGGATGATAACAAAGGAACCATTTACAGAATTTTATTCAACGGAAATTAATGATGCGCAGTATAAAGCAATATGCTTGTTTAGGGGGCTTTTGTTTGGGGATGTTTTTTTTGCTTTGTTCAACAACTGGCATGGCTCAATCGGCAAGTCTTAAATCCTCTATTGAAAAAGGCAAAACGGTTTATGTGCAACGCTGCATGGTTTGTCACCAACAAGATGGTGGCGGTGTGCCCCATCTCAATCCGCCACTGGATGGCGCATCTGCCGTAAAAGGAAAAGATAAATCGAAGCTGATTTCAATTCTCCTTAAAGGAATGAGCGACCGGGTAGAAATTGATGGAGAATATTACAGCAATAATATGGCCAGTCATGCCGACCTCAGCGACCAGCAAATTGCTGATGTATTAAATTATATCCGAAACAACTGGAGCAATAAAGTGCCAACCCCGGTTACCCCTGCTGAAGTAAAATCGGTGCGGGCCAAAACAAAATAAGCATGCGACGTATTCTATTTATCGATCGGGATGGAGTGATTTTGCAGGAACCGGATAATTTTCAGGTAGACCATATTGATAAAACGAATTTTGTTCCGGGTGTTGTTTCTACCTTATCCCGCATTGCAGCCGATTTTGATTTTTACCATGTGATGGTAACCAACCAAGATGGATTGGGCACCGATTCCTATCCCGACACTGATTTTTATCCCTATCAGAACCTGATGCTAAGAACCCTGAAAGGGGAGGGGTTTACATTTGATGAAGTTTGGGTGGATGGAAGTCGCGAGGAAGATAAACAGCCTAACCGAAAGCCGGGAACGGGCATGTTAACACATTTGATCAATAATCCCGAGTTTGATTTGGCCAATTCCCTGGTGATTGGTGACCGATGGAGTGATATCCAACTGGCAAAAAATCTGGGTTCTAAGGCAATTTACTTCCGTTCTCCCCACGCCACTTTGCAGTTTACACCCGAACAGGAACTAACCCTTCGCGATACCATTTTGTTGGAGGCACCCGATTGGCAATCGATTTATACTTTCTTGAAATTAGGGCTCCGCAAGGTTACCCATTCCCGAGATACCAAGGAAACCCAGATAGCCATACAACTCAATTTAGATGGAAAAGGGGAATCAACCATTGATACTGGAATTGGTTTTTTCGATCATATGCTCGATCAGATTGCCCGCCATGGAAAATTAGATCTAACCATTACCACAAAAGGAGACTTGCATATTGATGAACACCATACGATAGAAGATACTGCCATTGCGCTGGGAGAGGCTTTTGCCCTGGCTTTAACCGATAAACGGGGTATGGAGCGATATGGATTTGCCCTGCCAATGGATGAAGCGGAAGCGAAAGTGCTGATTGATTTTGGAGGCAGAAACTGGTTGGTATGGGATGCCGAGTTTGCCAGAGAAAAAATTGGCGAAATGCCAACCGAAATGTTTTATCATTTCTTCAAATCTTTCAGCGATGCAGCCAAGTGCAATTTAACCATCAGTTGTCAGGGAACCAATGAACATCATAAGATTGAATCTATTTTTAAGGCTTTTGCCAAAGCCATCCGCATGGCTGTAAAGCGCGACCCACTTAGCAATTACTTGCCTTCTACTAAGGGAGTATTGTAATCGATTATAATTTAGTGCGTGTCCACACTTCGGTTCTTCCAATCATAGAGATCCCAATATATCCCCGAACATTCAGTGTATTGGCGTCTTTAAAGCGCATATAACATTTGTAATCCTTGCCATTTTCAGGGTCGTAGATTCTTCCGTTGGTCCATTCCCCATCTATAAATTCAAAATCCCGTAAAATAATTGATCCCACCAATGGTTTGGTTTTTAGGCTGGCGTTGGGATTGTTTATATCTACTTTCAGTTGGCCTTTTTCGGTGAGCGGTTCGCGCAGCCAAACGATTTTGCCATAATACTTACCATTTTCTTTGTACACCTGAATTTTTCCTTTTCCGCTGGAGTTCAGCCAGATACCCAATACATCATCTGTGGGGGATGCGAAAGCAGGGGAAATTACACTGGTAATACCTACTAGAAGGAGTAATACATATTTCATGGCAGTGATAGGTTAGATTAACCATATACAAACGGCCGGTAGAAAAGTTGACTAAAAACGAGCGGCAGCCAAACTTTTAAAAAAAAATTTGTTTTTCCCGCAATTAGATTGCAATTTTGTATAGATGAAAATGAATCAAAATAAGAGTTGGTGGTGGCATTACAACCTCGTCCGGGGATAGTAATGGCATAGCCTTTTACTTATTTGAATATATCTTTCAAAGCCCCGGCATACCAATGTCGGGGCTTTGTTTTTAGTAACCTGAATTAAAAGGGGAATATGAAAAAAATCGAACTGAGTACCCATGCCAGAAAAATGCTGGCGGATATTTATACGCCCGTAGGTATTTACCTGCGACTCAGGGATAAATACCGGGATACCATTTTGCTGGAAAGTACCGATCACCATGCAGCTGAAAATAGTTTCTCATTTATTGGCATCAATGCCATTGCGGGAATTGAAGTAACGGAGCCTGGGAAGTTGAATTACAAGTTTCCGGGGGAAGAGTCGGTAGCAGAAGCAATTCCGCAACCGGAGGCTGTTCCCAACAGAATTTGGGAGTTTATGCAGCAGTTTTCTGTTGCCCCAGTTGAAATTCCGGAAGCTACGGTAGCGCAGGTTTTATTGGGATATACTTCTTATGATGCCGTACCTTTTTTTGAATCGATTCAATTGAATACGCAAAAGGAAGGTTCCATTCCCCTGCCACTGATGCGGTATCGCCTATATCAGTATGTTATCGTGTTCAATCACTTTAAAGACGAGATCATTTTTTGTGAAAATAAAATACCCGGTATACCCGGAGATGCAGAAGCCGTTATCTCTTTGATCCGTAGTAAGGATGTACCCGTTTATCCATTTTCCACTACTGGATCAGAAGCCTCTAATATGTCGGACGATTACTATCGAGAAATTGTTCGCAAAGGCATCGCACATTGTATGCGCGGAGATGTTTTTCAGGTAGTACTGAGCCGACGATATCAGCAATCCTTCCAGGGCGATGAGTTTAATGTGTATCGGGCCCTGAGAAGTGTAAATCCCTCTCCTTACCTGTTTTTCTTCGACTATGGCGAATATAAACTGATGGGTTCTTCTCCGGAAGCCCAGATTATAGTAAAAAATCAGCAGGCAATTGTTCATCCGATTGCTGGTACATTCCGCAGAACAGGGGATGAAGCTACTGATCAAAAAATGGCGCAACAGTTGCTGGCAGATGCCAAAGAAAATGCCGAGCATATCATGCTGGTAGATTTAGCCCGCAACGATCTGAGCCGTTGCTGCGATCAGGTAGCGGTTAGTCATTTCCGGCAGGTACATTATTACAGTCATGTAATTCACCTTGTTAGTGAAGTGATCGGCAATTGCAAACCCGGCAAACATCCGGTTGAATTGTTGGCGGCTACTTTTCCGGCAGGTACCCTAAGCGGAGCTCCTAAGTTTAAGGCGATGGAAATCATTGACCAACTTGAGCCAACGGCCAGGGCTTATTATGGCGGTTGTATTGGAGCCCTTGGATTTAACGGCTCTTGTAATCATGCCATAATGATCAGAACCCTGTTGAGTAAAAACAATACCCTCTATTATCAAGCGGGTGCGGGCGTTGTTGCCGCAAGTGATCCGGAAAGTGAACTACAAGAAGTAAACAATAAATTGAATGCTTTAAAAAAAGCGATACAATTGGCTGCTGCCGATAACCTGTAAACGCTGTGAACCTATTTTTATGAAAGTGCTGGTTTTTGATAATTACGATTCTTTTACCTTCAACCTGGTTCATCTGGTGAAGCAGCTCACATCCGATGAAGTAACGGTAGTGCGCAACGATCAGATGCCCCTGGGGGAAGTGGATGCCTTTGATAAAATCATCCTATCTCCGGGCCCAGGCATACCGGAGGAAGCAGGACTTTTACTCCCCCTAATTAAGCAATATGCTGCCACCAAATCTATCCTGGGCGTTTGTTTGGGGCATCAGGCAATCGGACAAGCATTTGGCGCACAGCTAAAAAATTTACCGGCTGTTTTTCATGGAGTGGCAACGCCCATTCAATTATTGCCGGCTTCTAATAGAGGAAATGACTGGTTTACCGGTTTAGCGCAACCCATTGAAGTGGGAAGATACCATAGCTGGGTGGTGAGTGATGAAAACCTACCCAATTGTATTGAAGTTACGGCAAGAGATGCACAGGATTACATCATGGCACTCCGGCATCGGGAACTAGATGTGCAGGGGGTTCAGTTTCATCCCGAAAGTATTCTTACTCCCCAGGGATTAGCAATGATGCGTAACTGGCTTGATAAATAAAAATTGAAAAATCATTTACTGATGAAAAAAATATTGAACTATTTACTGGAACATAAAACGCTTTCCCGCGAAGCAGCCAAAGATGTGCTGCTGCAAATGTCGGAAGGCAAGTTCAACGACAGTGAGCTGGCTGCTTTTATCACGGTATTTCTTATGCGAAGTATTACTATTGATGAGTTACTTGGATTCCGGGATGCCCTCTTATCGCTCTGTGTGAAAGTTGATTTAGGAAATCATCGGGTGATTGATATTGTAGGTACCGGTGGCGATGGAAAAAACACATTCAATATTTCTACCCTCGCTTGTTTTATTGTAGCAGGTGCAGGAGAAAAAGTGGCCAAACATGGCAATTACGGGGCTTCCAGTATCAGCGGTTCTTCGAATGTAATGGAGCAGTTGGGATATGTTTTTACCAACCAAAGTGATCAACTGCGTAAAGAATTAGAAACTGCCAATATTTGTTTTCTACATGCCCCCCTGTTTCATCCGGCATTAAAAGTGGTAGGGCCTATCAGAAGAAATTTGGGAGTACGTACTTTCTTTAACATGCTGGGCCCCTTAGTAAATCCTGCTGCTCCTGCCACCCAATTAATTGGCGTGTATAGTTTAGAAATGGCCCGCATTTATAATTATGTATTGCAGCAAACGGGGAAACCTTTTACCATTATACATAGTTTAGATGGATATGATGAAGTATCTCTTACCAATGATACTAAAGTAATTACTGCTGACGGTGAACGGATGTTTGCTCCCAGGGAACTGGGGAAAAGACAGGTACATCCGGAAGATTTATCCGGAGGAAATACCTTGGAAGAAGCTGCCGCCATTTTCCGGTCAATTATCAGCGGCAAGGGCACCTGGGCACAAAATGCGGTGGTATTGGCCAATGCTGCCCTCGCATTAAAAGGTACCGGAAACTATGCCAATTACGAAGATGCTTATCAAGCAGCCGTTAGAAGTTTAGAAAGCGGTGCTGCACTACAATCTTTAGAAACCCTAATTGCTTTGCAGCCATGAACATCCTAGAAACCATCATAGCTGCTAAACATAACGAAGTAGCTGCCCGCAAAAAAATAATCCCTGCCAGTAAACTAGAGCAGTCTCCCTTGTTTATGCAACCGCTGCCCAGTCTACGGCAATCGTTGTTGCATCCCTCCACCAATGGAATCATTGCCGAGTTTAAACGAAAATCACCCAGCAAAGGAAATATTCATTTGGATGCCGATGTGGTATCGGTTACCCAAGCCTATGCCCAGGCAGGTGCATCCGGCATTTCGGTGCTTACCGATGAATACTTTTTCGGAGGCAGCTGGACTGATTTAGATGCAGCTATTCAATGGGGAACCCCGGTATTGCGCAAAGATTTTATAATTGATGAGTACCAATTAATAGAAGCCCGTGCCCACGGAGCAGCCGTAATTTTGCTGATTGCCGCCTGCCTTAGTCCGCAACAAGTGAAAACCCTGGCAGAAACCGCTCATTCACTGGGGTTAGAAATTTTACTAGAGTTGCACGATGCTTCGGAGCTTGAACTTATACATCCCACAGTAACTATGGTGGGTATCAATAACAGAAGCCTGAAAAATTTTGAAGTGAATTGGCATCATTCTATAGAACTGGCTGCTAAAATCCCCTCCGAATTTCCTGCTATTGCAGAAAGCGGTATTGATTCGGTTGAAACCCTGCTGCAGTTGCAGGCTGCCGGCTTTAGTGGCTTTTTGATGGGCGAATATTTTATGAAGCAAGCCAACCCTGCCGAGGCCTTCATCCGTTTTTCTCAAACGCTACAGCAGGCAAGAAATGTAACTGAAAACTAATGACGGAAAGCACCCTATATAGCCAACCATCTGCTCCTACTTTCCGTTTGAAAGTGTGCGGACTAACCCAACACGAGCAAGTGATGGAGTTAGATAATCTGGGGGTGATATTTGCCGGCTTTATTTTTTATGCGCCATCGCCCCGTTATTATAAAAGATACCTGGACACAGCAGTATTAAAAAAAATTCGGGGTAAACATATCAATAAAGTGGGGGTGTTTGTAAATGCCTCGGTTGATGAGGTGTTGAAAGCGGTTGATGATGCGGGACTCAGCATGGTGCAATTGCATGGGGATGAATCGCCCAAAACCTGCGAGCGCATTGCAGAATATGTTTCGGTAATAAAAGCTTTTCGTTTGCGGGATGATGACCAGGTTATGTGGAAAGTGAAAGATTATCAGGCAGCGGCCGATATGTTTTTGTTTGATACTGCCACTGCTGAATATGGAGGCTCTGGAAAAAAGTTCGATTGGAAAGTGTTGGGAGGATTAAAAATTGGCAAACCCTTTTTTTTAAGTGGTGGTATTGGTCCCGATGATGCACCCAAGATTCATCAGTTTGCAGCTGATCCGGTGGCGGCAGATTTATTTGCCCTGGATATCAATAGCCTATTTGAAACCGCACCGGGTGTAAAAGATATCAAACAAGTAGAAAAATTTATTCAACAACTAACGAACCCAAACGTATAACCTACCTAATATGCAAACTGAAACCATCACCCAAAGCTTTGTACATCCAGATACCGAAGGTTACTATGGCAACTTCGGAGGAGCTTACATACCCGAGATGCTCTATCGGAATGTAAGTGAACTGAGAGAACAGTACCTCAACATTATTCATGGTGCCGATTTTAGAAAGGAAATGGAAAGCCTGTTGCGTGATTATGTGGGCAGACCAACCCCCCTCTTCTTATCGGAACGTTTGGGCAAAGAACTGAATACGCAGTTGTATTTAAAGCGGGAAGATCTTTGCCATACCGGCGCGCATAAAATCAATAATACGGTTGGCCAGATTTTATTGGCCCGTAGATTGGGTAAAACACGCATCATTGCAGAAACCGGTGCTGGGCAACATGGGGTAGCTACTGCCACGGTTTGTGCATTAAAGGGAATGGAATGTATCGTGTATATGGGCGAAAAAGATATCCAGCGCCAGGCACCCAATGTGGCAAGGATGAAAATGCTGGGGGCAAAAGTGATACCCGCTATGAGTGGAAGCAGAACCCTGAAGGATGCTACCAATGAAGCCATTCGTGATTGGATTAATCATCCCAATGATACCCATTATATTATTGGCAGTGTGGTAGGGCCACATCCTTATCCGGATATGGTTGCCCGCTTTCAAAGTGTAATTAGTGAAGAAATAAGGATGCAACTGCTCGATAAAACCGGATCTGAACTACCAACCCATGTGGTAGCTTGTGTGGGTGGCGGAAGTAATGCTGCCGGCGCCTTTTATCATTTTCTAGATGAGCCCACTGTAAAAATTGTTGCAGTAGAAGCGGCGGGCCATGGAATTCATAGTGGCATGAGTGCAGCCACCACCCAATTGGGTAAACCAGGAATTTTACATGGCAGCATGAGTTTGGTGATGCAAACAGCAGATGGTCAGGTTACCGAGCCGCATAGTATTTCTGCAGGATTAGATTATCCGGGGGTGGGCCCCATCCATGCAAATTTGTATAAGAGCGGTCGCGGACAGTTTGAGAGTGCTACGGATGCGGAAGCCTTGGAGTGGGCTTTTCATGTAAGTAAAACAGAGGGCATTATTCCAGCGTTGGAAACAGCGCATGCTTTTGCTGTATTACCCCGCCTTGGATTAAAACCCACCGATCGGGTAGTAGTATGCTTAAGTGGCAGAGGAGATAAGGATCTGGGAACTTATATGCAGGAACTGGATCGATTTGAAAAATAAACTGAAATAAAATTGTATGAGCCGGATTGCTGAATTATTTAAAGAAAAAAAATCGCATGTGCTGAATGTTTACTGCACTGCCGGCTATCCAAAACTGGATAGTACCCTGCCCATAATGCGCGCCTTGCAAGAAAGTGGGGTAGATTTAATTGAACTGGGGATACCCTATAGCGATCCACTAGCCGATGGACCCGTAATTCAGGCAAGCAGTAGTGAAGCGATAGAAAATGGCATGACCCTCGAAGTGCTGTTTGATCAATTAAAGGAATTGCGATTGCCCACTGCCGAAGGGGGCCTGGGTAATCAGCTCCCAGTGATTTTGATGGGTTATATGAATCCCGTTTTACAATTTGGTTTCGAACGCTTTTGTGCCAAAGCTGCGGAAGTAGGGGTGGATGGCATTATTTTGCCCGACTTACCTGCATTTGAATTTAAGCAACACTATGGAACTATTTTGCAGAAATATCAATTGGATTTCATTTTTCTGGTAACCCCGGAAACTACGCCGGAAAGAGTGTTACAATTGGATTCGCTTAGTTCGGGATTTTTATATGCAGTAAGTTCTTCTGCCACTACAGGAAATGAACAAAATATGGATACGGTATCTGCCTACCTGCAAAAACTGGCCCTGATGCCGCTAAAAAATCCTGTTTTGGTTGGTTTTGGAATAAAAGATCGAAAAACATTTTTAACTGCCTGTGAACATACTGCCGGGGCTATTATTGGCTCTGCCTATATAAAAGTATTGCACGGTAACATACATTATAGCAGTGTAACCCAACATTTTATTCATTCCATCCTTCATGCCGATTAATTATGGAATTGGTAATCATTCAATATAATGCCGGAAATATTCAATCGGTTTTGTATGCGCTGGAACGGATGGGACAATCGGCGGTGGTAACCGATAATCCCGATCGCATTCGAAATGCCGATAAAGTAATTTTTCCGGGTGTGGGAGAGGCGAGCTCTGCCATGCAGTATTTGCGGGAAAGACAATTAGATTCGGTAATTACTAGTTTGCAGCAGCCCGTGTTGGGTATATGTTTGGGCATGCAATTACTTTGTTCGTATAGTGAAGAAAACGATACCACCTGTTTGGGAATATTCAGTGAGCGGGTAGTAAAGATGCAAGCACCAGCAGCAAAGGCAGGGCAACGGTATAAAATTCCGCAGATCGGATGGAACAGTATTGCACAATTACATTCACCGTTGATGGAGGGAATTGCTGAAAACAGCTATTGCTATTTTGTTCATGGCTATTATGTACCCTTTGGAGCACATACCATTGCAACTACCGATTATATTCAGCCTTATAGTGCCGCACTGCATAAAGATAATTTCTACGGAACCCAATTTCATCCCGAAAAAAGTGCCGAAACGGGGGCCCGTATCTTGCAAAATTTTATCAACCTGTAAATTCCAAACATGCAAATTATTCCTGCCATCGATATCATTGCGGGTAATTGTGTACGGCTAACGCAGGGAGATTATGCACAAGAAACACGCTATAGTCAGCATCCGCTGGATGTAGCAAAGGAATTTGAGCAGGCTGGATTGGAAAGAGTTCACCTGGTAGATTTAGAGGGAGCCAAAGCTGGAAAAATTATGAATGCCGCCGTACTGGAAACAATTGCAGCGCATACATCACTGCAGGTTGATTTTGGGGGTGGTATCCATACCGAAGCAGCAGTACAAAAGGTGATTGATGCCGGGGCCACCTGGGTAACCATCGGTAGTGTGGCGGTAAAAGCGAAAGAGAAATTGAATGGATGGCTGGATACATTTGGGGTGGAAAGATTTATGCTGGGTGCAGATGTGAAGGGAACCCAACTGGCAATCAGCGGATGGACGGAAACCACTGATCAAGAAATTCTTCCCTTTATTGAATATTGGGCATCCCGCGGTATCCGTCAGGTTTTTTGTACCGATATCAGTAAAGATGGACAACTGGCCGGCCCCTCTTTGGAACTTTATCAAACCATCTTACAGCGATTCCCGAACATATACTTTATCGCCAGTGGGGGCGTTAGTGCTATGGATGATTTGATAGCACTACAAGAGATAGGATGCAGCGCAGCAATTGTGGGAAAAGCGATTTACGAAAAAAGAATTTCCCTGCAACAACTGGCCGACTGGAAAAATTAATTACATGCTAACCAAACGAATCATACCCTGTTTAGATATCCGAGACGGCCGAACCGTAAAAGGGGTAAATTTTGAGTCTATCCGGGATGCCGGAGATCCCGTTGAATTGGCCGAACTGTATGCACGCGAAGGGGCAGATGAATTGGTTTTTTTGGATATTACTGCCACCATTGAAAAACGGAAAACCCTGCACCAGCTGGTAAACCGGATTGCGCATCATATCAATATTCCTTTTACGGTTGGAGGCGGTATTTCGTCGGTGGAAGATGTGCATATCCTATTACAAAATGGGGCAGATAAGGTAAGTGTGAATTCGGCTGCTTTTAAAAACCCGGAACTGATTAATCAGCTGGCGAAAAGTTTTGGTAGTCAATGCATTGTTCTCGCTATTGATACCCAATTAGAGGCCGATGGCGAATGGTATGTTTATTTGAATGGGGGTAGGGTAAAAACCCCCATGCGTTGTATCGATTGGGCCCGCCAGGCCGTTGATGCCGGTGCTGGAGAAATATTGCTCACCTCTATGAACAACGACGGAACCAAAAAAGGGTTTGCGCTGGATATTACCCGGTTATTGGCGGATGAGCTGCCGGTACCGGTGATTGCCTCGGGTGGTGGGGGTACCGTAGCGCATTTTGTGGAAGTATTTACAGAGGCACATGCCGATGCTGCATTGGCGGCCAGCATTTTTCATTTTAAAGAATTAACCATTCCTGATTTAAAGCAACAACTTCGTTTACAAGAAATTGCAATAAGATAACTAATATTTTAATTTAAATAAAATGCAACCCGATTTTAAAAAATATACCGATGGATTATTGCCCGCCATTGTACAGGATGCCCATACACGAAAAGTATTGATGCTGGGATTTATGAATGAGGAAGCCTGGGAAAAAACCCTTCAAACTGGGCAGGTAACTTTTTTCAGTCGCACGAAACAGCGCTTGTGGACCAAGGGGGAGGAGAGCGGTAATTCCCTAAAACTGATATCGCATGCCCTGGATTGTGATGCCGATACCTTGTTGTTGCAGGTGAATCCAAAGGGCCCGGTTTGCCATACGGGGGCAGCTACCTGCTGGAATGATAGTAACACAACCGGAAACTTTTTGGAGGCCTTGGAGCAGGTGATTGAGAGCCGCAAATCTGCCGATCCGGAAAGCTCATATGTAGCAAAAATGTATGCGAAGGGATTGAACAAAATAGCCCAAAAAGTGGGGGAGGAGGCCGTGGAGCTGGTAATTGAATCGAAAGACAATAACCCCGAGCTTTTTTTAAACGAAGCGGCAGACTTGTTATTTCATTATTTACTTTTGCTTAACGCGAAAGGTGTTAATTTGCAGAAGGTAACCGATTTGCTGCAAGAACGACATCGAACCGCATAAATCTGTATAACCGTAGTTATAAAAATATCTTCCATGAAAAAAGCATTATTAGTCGTTTTTCTTTTTCCCGTTTTGGCATTTGCGCAAACCAAAGAGCCCTTTGTACTTAAAGGATATGTGACTGGACTAAAGGACAGTGTTACTGCATTTTTAATGAATGCCAATAACAGCCGTACACTGGCAACCGGAACGGTTGTAAATGGCAATTTTACCCTCAAAGGGAATGTTCGCGAACCGGATATGTTTCAACTTGGTTTTATTGGCTATAATCAAAGTACCGAATTGTTTTTACAAAACGATCAGGTAGCCCTGAATGGTGATATCAATAACCTGCCAGCTGTTACCGTTACCGGTTCTGCAGTGAATGAAGATTTTACGATGTTCAAACAACAATTCATTCCATATATCAATCGCTTACGCGAATTGGGCGCTGCTGTGAATGCTGAAGCCAATCCAGCCAAAAAAGATTCCTTGATGAAGGGGTATAATGTGGTTCGCCAACAGGCCGCAGCTGCTACCAACCTGTTTATTCAGGCTAAACCAGCTTCTCCGGTGAGTTCTCTGGTATTGGCAGTGATGATGGGTGGCTTTGATGGTATTGCCGATTTGGAAGCTAAATACGCTCAATTGCAACCTTCGGCTAAACGCGGATTCTATGCACAAAATATTGAAAAAACTATCGCAGAAGCCAAGCAGGCCCAGATTGGTCAGGTGGGTACCCAGGCGGTAGATTTTACCCAACAGGATGTGAATGGTAAACCCATTGCGCTTTCTTCCTTCCGGGGCAAATATGTGCTCATCGACTTCTGGGCTAGCTGGTGCGGACCTTGTCGTGCCGAAAATCCCAATGTGGTGAATGCTTTCAATCAGTTTAAGGGTAAAAACTTTACCGTTTTGGGTGTTTCTCTGGATAATGCCAAGCCAAATTGGTTGCAGGCCATCCAGGCAGATAATCTGAGCTGGACCCACGTGAGTGATTTGCAATATTGGAATAATTCAGTAGCGCAATTGTATCGCATCGGTAGTATTCCTGCTAATATTTTGGTTGATCCCACTGGTAAAATTGTAGCGCGCGACCTCCGCGGAGCAGACCTCACCCGCAAGCTGGCCGAACTGTTGGGTCAATAATCATCTGTGCAAGGCAATTACAGAAAAAGCGAAAGGTATTGGTCTCCATCAAACCCAACAACCATCACTTTGCCATCCTTTTCAATCAAGGGCCGCTTAAGTATACTTGTTTGTGTGCTCAATAACTGAAGAGTACCTTTTTCTGTTTGCACTAGTTTTTCATTTCCCGCACTGTTCTTCCTCCAGGTGGTTCCTTTCCGGTTGATCAGCAGTTCCCAGCCAACCTGTTGCGCCCAGTCTTTAAGTTTATCCGGTGAGATACCCAATTTTTGATAATTATGAAATGTAAAGGGAATTCGATTTTGGTCGAACCATTGTGTAGCCTTTTTTACGGTGTTGCAATTGGGAATTCCATAGATCATATACATATTTACCGATTTGAGTTGCAAAATTAGCCACGAAACACATTTATTGGGCAGATTTGCGCGCTTTGTTTTACTTTGATGATTAGGATAGGTTCATGAAGAGATATTCTTTATATATATTGTTTTCTTTTAATGTATTATTGCTGCATGCCCAGCAAAAGAAATCTCCCATGCCCATAGGGCCACCCCTAACGGGAACGCTTCAAGATGCTCGCACGCACCAGGCTTTGTCGCAGGCCACCATTCAATTGAAAAACATAGCCGATACCAACCAAAAATTTCGGTTGCTGTCGGATGGACGGGGAAATTTTTCAATAGCAGGCCTTTCAGCAGGAACCTATCAACTAACTGTTCAACTGGTAGGATATCATCCCCTTAAAATGGATAGTATATTAGTTCCGGGCTTGCATACAGATAATCAGCTAGGAATCCTTTCAATGCAAGTTGCCGTAAATGGATTGCAGGAAGTGGTGGTTACTTCAGATAAGCCTTCGGTAGAGGAGAAGGATGGAAAAATCATTTACTCAGTTGGTGAGTCTGCTTTAAATAGTGGCAGCAATGCCAGCGATATGTTGCGCAATATGCCTATGTTAAATGCACAGGCCGATGGAAGTATTATGTTGATGGGAAGAGTGCCCCTGATTCTGATGGATGAAAAACCATTGAATGTATCTGGTCAGCAATTAGCAGATTTGCTAGAAAGTTTGCCAGCCAGTGTAATTGAAAAAGTGGAAGTAATGCAACGCCCTCCACCGGAATATGCTAGTTATCCGGGAGGGGTAATAAATATTGTTACCAAAAAAGGCAGGGTGGGCCGGTTCGAAAAAATCTCTGTAAGCGGCGCTTCCCGGGGCGAAGGGAGTGCCTATGCAACCTATGGATATCGTTCGGGCAAATGGTCGGTAAATGCAGTTGCTGGAGCCGCTACCTCCGTATCACTCGGCAGTGGATGGGGGCATCGGAGCAATATGTATCCAGACTCTACCAATTTTCTTCATACACAATCGAGCTATCAAAACCGCAGCTGGTCTCCCAGTGCTCGCTTTCAGGCCGAATATTCGCCAGATAAATATCAAACCTACAGTTTTGTATATCAGGGAAACTGGAATTATGCCGATAACCACAATACAATCTTGTATACCAATATCAATCGCTTCGAACAACCCTATAAAGCCTCCACCCGAAATAATACCTACCAGGGAGATGGATATGGACATGGATTGTCGGGTTCTTATCAATGGACAGGAAAGCGACCCGCAGAAAAATTGCAATTGTTTACGGGGATACAGTTGAATAAAAATTACAGCGACCGCGATTTTTTTCAACAGTTTTTAACAGGCGAACTGATGCCTACCGGAGCAGATACAACGCAATGGCAGGTTACCGATCAGTATACACAAACCGGTTATACCAATCTATATTATAACCGCCCACTGGATGATTCCGCCAAACATATTTTCACTTCCGGAATCACCCTTTCCTCAAGCACGGTTCATAATATTCTTAACTCCGGGTATCTTCGAAAGGCAGATCTTACGGATGTTCCGTTGGACAAACTAAGCAATGATTTTTTATTTCGTCAGCAAATAGTTACTGCCCGCATGGGCTGGATATGGAGTTGGAAGAACAATTGGAAGTTAGTTACAGCTGTTCAAATGGAATATACCGCCAATGGATTTACTTTTCAAAAAGGAAATGCAACGGATGTTAAAAACGATTATGTTCGTTGGCTCCCCTCATTTTCCCTCCGCAAAGAAATCAATCGGAAATTAAATACAGCCCTCGGTTTTAGAGAAACTATTCGCCGGCCGGGAATTGCTGAAATGAATCCCAGTATCGACTATGCCGATCCTTATAACATCAAATTTGGCAATCCTTTTTTGCAAGCCCAGTTAACCGATATGTACGATTGGAATATCAGCTATCACATTCCAAAAATAAGCTTCAGTGGAACCCTTGGATATAATCAGGTAAAAAATGTATTTCAACCCATCCGAACACTAGCAGATAGTGGCAGAACCTATACTACTTTTCAAAATATTGCCAATCAGCAAGAATATCAAATCAACCTATGGTCGGGTATTACCATCAGCAAAAAGTTTCGCATGAATCTGAGTACTGGCTATACCTACCAGCAGTATAGTGAAACCCAAAAGAATTTGTATAAATACAGAGATGGTGGCAGTTTTTATGTAGGGCTCAATTATAGCTGTGCCCTGGATGCGCTCACTTTATTGGAAGCTAATAACCGATTTACCAATTGGGCCACTCCCCAAGGAACTTCTCGTAGTAATATTAATATGAGTATTGGTGTTCAGCGTAAAATGTTTCACAAACAACTCACGGTGGGCTTACTCGCCATCGACCCCTTTGCTATTCAGCGCTACCACAATATTACTTATGGAACCAACTTTTCCATTGAAAGTTACAGTGAGAGTATTACCCGTAATTTTAGACTCACCCTCAGCTGGCAAATCAATAAAAACACAGTAAAAAGTAAATTGACCCAACAGCAAAAGGAAGCAGCTTTGCAAAAGTTGAAAGGCGCGTAAACACATTTATTTCATGCGTCTGTTTATACTGCGGAAGTTTCGGAAACAATACCGGGATATTTTTGTGCAATCCAGCTGTTTTTTATGGGTTGAATCCAATGGTGGCGCCAGTCTTGCAAAGTAGCTACCAGATTATTGAAATAAAGCGTTTCTGCGTGGATGGTTTGATTTTCCATTGCACTTGGTAAATCACTCATATCCAACAAGCGTACTTCATCCTGCATCCAAAATGCTAACGTACGGCGATTGAAAAAATCAGTATTCCATGCTTGTTGCACCTGTTGTATAAAATGTACCGAACTGTCGGTGCTGCATCCACTCACCTGTGTATGGCTTTCATCTGCTACCAAAATAATAAATTGGTTGAATGCAATCAACCCAATACCCTTTACCGCTGCACCGTGGGCCGTCCATGCCGAAATAAATTCATCGATACTTTTTTGAATTTGCACCGATTCTTCGTTGCTAAAGGGTCGGCTGCTTTGGTAAATCCATATCCGTGAAGTAGGGGCAAAGTGCGATGGAATCAGGTGAACGGGTATCATATTATCCATATTAATGGGTTGTTGCAGTTTCAGGGGCTTCTAAACTCATGGCAATCATTTCAGCAATATCCAGCACCGTAACAGATGCTTCTTTTTCGTGGTGTTTAACGCCATCGGTAAGCATGGTATTGCAAAATGGGCAGGCAGCTGCTATCCATTGTGCTCCGGTTTCTATCGCTTCGGCAGTTCTTTCAATATTCACGCCTCCCTGCCCTTTTTCTTCTTCCTTAAACATTTGTGCCCCTCCGGCACCGCAGCAGAGTCCATTGGTTCGGCAACGTTTCATTTCAATTAATTCAGCATCCAGGGCCTCTAATACTTTACGCGGAGCTTCATACACCTGATTGGCACGGCCTAAATAACAGCTGTCGTGATACGTGATTTTTTTACCGGTAAAACTGCCGCCTCCCTGCAAACGTAATTTACCGGAAGCTATTAATTCCTGAATCAGTTGGGTATGATGTATAACTTCATAATTGCCGCCTAATTCGGGATATTCATTTTTTAACGTGTTAAAACAATGCGGACAAGTGGTGACAATTTTTTTAATGCCATATCCATTTAACACCTGAATATTCTGATAGGCCATCATTTGAAATAAAAATTCATTACCCGCTCTGCGGGCGGGGTCGCCGGTACAGGCTTCTTCCTTGCCCAAAATAGCCCAGGACATACCAACCTGATTGAGTATGGTAGCAAATGCTTTGGTAACTTTTTGGGCTCGCTGGTCAAAGCTACCGGCACATCCTACCCAAAATAAAATTTCCGGTGTTTCGCCCGCAGCTACACTTGCTGCCATCGTTTTCACTTGCATAGCCTGCTTGTTTTTTGTAAAGTTACTGAAAAAAAATGCTTACCAACCAGAAGGCAACTAATAGAAAGAGGTCTATTTGTTGCTAGCAATCAGGTAATAAGTATACCGCTAGTGACTAGCCCCTTTTTTTACACTAAAAATATGTAGCACCTGAGGGAAAATTGCCTGCATGGTTTCAGCCACTCCTTTAGGTGAGCCCGGAAGGGTGATTAATAAACTATCCCCGGCAAATCCGGCAATTCCCCTGCTAAGCATGGCATAGGGTGTTCGTTGTTGGCCGTAACTTCTGGCTGTTTCCATAATACCTGGCACTTCTCTATCTAACAGGGGTCGAATAGCTTCGGGAGTTACATCGCGAACAGATAAGCCGGTTCCGCCAGTAAAGAGTATTAGCTGATAACCTGCTGCAATTAATTTTTTCGCTTCCTGCTGTATCATTTCTATTTCATCGGGTATTACTATTTCTGTATCAATGCTCAATTGAAATTTTTCGAGTATTTCAGCTATAACTACTCGGCTCATGTCTTCCGCTTCTCCTTTACTAATTCGGTCGCTGCAGATAACCACTGCCACGGGAAGTTTTGATGGATAGGCATAGTTCATATCCGTTTTCCCTCCTTTTTTCTCGTTAAGTTGAATATCTGTTATCTGAATATCGCTATCAATTGGCTTTAGCATATCATAGATAGTTAACGCAGTAATCATTACTCCATGCATGGCTTCTACCTCAACGCCCGTTTTATATACGGTTTGTACTTCAACGGTAATTTTTATTGTGAGTTCTTGAATATCAAATACTATAGAGGCAAATTCAATAGGCAGGGGATGACAATCAGGTACAACTTCATATGTTTTTTTACACGCCAATAATCCGGCCGCTCGGCTAAATTCAAATACATCTCCTTTAGGAACTTTCCTGTTTTTTATTGCCTCTATTGTTTCAGGTTTTGATACCCGAATAGTTCCAGAAGCTACTGCTATTCGCAAGGTGTTCGATTTGTGTGTGATATTTACCATATAAATTTACTAAAGTAAAAACTTAATTATTGTAACTTACTTATTCTCTTTCCATTGATAACTTTCATCTTCAAATATTTCTTTCCCCCAAATGGGTAATTCGGCTTTAATTTTCTCTACACATTCGGTACAGGCATTAATAGCAGTTGCTCGGTGTTTGGAGGAAGTGAAAACAAATAAGCACAATTCTCCTACTGCTACTTTTCCTAAGCTATGGTACACATGCATACAGGTTAAATCGTA
This sequence comes from Bacteroidota bacterium, assembly GCA_026391195.1. GTDB lineage: Bacteria > Bacteroidota > Bacteroidia > Chitinophagales > Chitinophagaceae > Sediminibacterium. Next base: position 30,806 of record JAPLEI010000161.1, read on the forward strand.
TTTTTCAAAAATCTGTTCTCTGATTGCCTGCATGCATTCCAGCGCCATGGGTTGGTTACTGGTATATTCAATGCCTATCACTTGCTTATTGTCTACACTGTCGGCCCTTACCTGACCTAAAAAAATGTTGTGTGCACCAATATTGGTTTTGGTGGCATGTTTGGTGATGCTATCTGAAATAAATAAGGGAGCAATCGCCCCTTCTACAAATATATTTTTTAGCTGCATACTACTTGATAATTTAATGCCATAAATTCTTCAACATTGCTGGGTGCTGAATGGGTTGCTTTCGGATGTGGTGTTAGCGCAATAGTGTAAAATCTTTGATAAAGGGCATGATAGGTAAGCAGTTGATTTACCAATACATCTCCTATTCCTGTAATTAATTTAATTACTTCGGTTGCCTGAATGGTTCCTATAATTCCAGGTATCACCCCTAAAACGCCAGCATCTGCACAACTCATCACTTCATCCCCGGAGGGTGGTTCCGGAAATAGGTCGCGGTAACTGAGCATAGGTTCCATGCCCGGCACATTAAATACAGCTACCTGTCCCTCATATTTAGAAACCGCTCCAAAAACCAATGGTTTTTGCAGTAATACACAGGCATCATTAATTAAATACCTGCTTGCAAAATTGTCGGTAGCATCTACAATAATATCATAGTTGATAAACTGTTCTAGGGCAAATGCCTGATTGCAATATTCAGGAAAAGCAGTTGCTGAAACTAAATCATTCAACTGTTTTAATTTTTCTACAGCAGTAATTGATTTATTCTTTCCTATGTCCTGTTGCCCAAATAAAATTTGTCGCTGTAAATTATTGAGCGAAACGGTATCATGATCTACTATACCAATATTTCCTACCCCAGCAGCCACTAAATATTGTAAAATCGGGCAACCTAATCCTCCGGCACCAATTACCAAAACCTTTGCCTTCGACAATTTATCTTGGGCCGTTATTCCAAAATTGTCTAAAATGATTTGTCGCTGATATCGTAAAAAAAATTCTTTCATAGTATAAACTATCCCCCCGAAAATGGTGGCATACAGGCAATAATACTCGGTTCGGTAATTTTTTGAGGAACTACTATCAGTTGATTATTTAATGCCATAACAAATTTCGCACCAACTAAACCAGGATATTGTTTGCATAGCCATTCCTTTACCGCTTCCGTAGATCCTGGATTTTCAATTTTTACAGAAGGGCACCCGGAAATATCTGTCAATTGTCCAAAGAATAATATCTCAATATCCATACGCTTAAGTTACTAATAATTTTATTGATGCTAATAATAATACAATGGCTAAAGTGATTTTAAGCACTTGCTGATTTAAACGCAACGACCCCATCCATGCTCCAATAAGCCCTCCTACAAATGCAACGGCAATAAAATTTACTATTTGCAGGTCTGCCCTGTATCCCTTCGAGATTTGTCCCGCCAATCCAGCCACTGAGTTTACAAATATAAAAACCGCACTGATAGCCGCAGTTTGTTTTTGATTAGTCCAGTTGGCCAATAACAAAAACGGAGACAATAAAATTCCACCCCCAATACCAATTAGTCCCGATAAAAAACCAATGGTGCCGCCAACCAATAAGGAAAGGCCTATGTGGGGTGCTTTCAAATCTTTATCGGCTGTATTAGGATATAGAAAAAATCGAGCAACAGGAATCAAGAGTAATACCCCCAATATTTTTTTATATACTTGGGCATCTAGTGATATTGCGCCCCCTATAAATGACAAGGGAATAGAAGTTATGATAAAAGGTAAAAATATTTTCCATTTGAAATGCCCTCCCTTGTAAAAAAGTATAAAAGATGAGAGGGATACAAATAAATTTAAAATTAACGCAGTAGGTTTCATCACTTCCGGAGCAAATCCATACAATGCCATTAATGCCAAATAACCACTTGCACCACCATGACCAACGGATGCGTATAGTAGCGCTACAATAAATAAAAGAATTCCAAAAGTAATCGTCATAAAATTCCTATAAATCTACCATAAATGTATTTGAACAATTGTATCCTTTTTTATTGCTGTTACTGTTTCCCCTAATTCTACAAAACAGTTCGCTTGGGCAAAGGAATGCATTTTAAAAGATTCTTGGCCTGTTAACAACTCTACTTGTTTTTGTTTTCTGTTGTAATACCCTTTTAAAAAGTGGGTGAATCCAGCAGGTTTTTGGTAGTCGTTCATTATTTGCGCACTTTCAATCAGGGGAGCATTTTTTGTTCCGGATAAAGCGTCTATAATTCTGGTAACATATAAATAAAAACAACTGAGGGCTGAAGCCGGATTGCCAGGTAGTGCAACCACGACCTGCTTGCCTTTCTTTCCCAAGTACAAGGGTTTTCCTGGCTTTTGTTTTACTTTATAAAACAAGGGTTCAACTCCATTTCTTTGGGTAGCTTCCAGCACAAAGTCATAATCTCCTACGCTGATGCCACCCACTAAAAGGGTAAGATCAGATTGTGAAATGGAATTTTGTAGGGCCGTTGTGATATTGTCTAATGAATCTGTTACTTTTTCTACGCTAATTTTCTTTATACCCAATTGATGCAGGGCTGACACCAGCATATGCGAATTAGATTCGTAAACCTGCCCGCTAGATAATGGTTTTCCGATAGCCTGTAATTCGTTTCCGGTAACAATGATATGGATGGAGGGTTGGTTGATTACAGTAACTTCTGAAAGTCCCATGCTTGCCAATAAGCCAATGGTAGCGGGGGTTAACAGCGTTCCTTTGGTTAGTGCAAGACTATCTTTTAGTATATCTGCGCCTATTTGGCGAACATTTACTCCGGGTATAAGATTACTATCTGTGATAGTGATGAAATCATTCTGTAAGATTGTTTTTTCCTGCATCACTACTGTGTCAGACCCTTCGGGTAAAGGGGCTCCGGTAAAAATACGAACGGCTTTTCCTTCAGTTACCTCCAACAGTTCGGATGATCCTGCTTGTAACATGCCTGTAATCTGTAACGGGGAATCTTGGTACCCAGGCGTATAAGCGAATGCATATCCATCCATGGATGATTGTAAGAAGCCTGGCACATTTACCGGCGAAAATATATCGGTATCTAACACATAGCCGGCGGTTTCCTCCAACTTTATTGGTATTGCTGCCAAGGGTTGAATGTTATCCCTTATAATGTTATATGCTTCTTCTACACTTACCATTTTATCAAATTATCTGTTTTGCATACGTGTTTATCCTCCAATGCTAATCATGGTTCTATTGGTTAATTGATTGGTTTCAATTGTATGCATATCTGTTGAAAGTTGCCCGCCCAAAGCCTCTTTTTTATCGTAAATATTCTGATGAATGAGGGGAATGATATTTTCACCCCTACGATAGGCACTTAGTAAGTCGGTTTCTCCGTTAGAAAACAGGCAGTTTTTCATTTTGCCATCTGCTGTTAATCGCATTCTATTGCAATCGCTGCAAAATGGGGCACTCATGGTACTGATTACGGCAAAAGTTCCCTGATTACCCGGTACCCGATAATTTTTGGCAGTTTCATGGGGCTGTCTATTTATCGGCTGAATGGGATATACTGAACTGATGGTTTCTAATATTTGATGTAAAGTGATTACTTTTTCACTATTCCATTGGTTTCTATCAAAAGGCATAAATTCTATGAATCGTACATGAACGGGTGTGTTGATTGTCCAATTTATAAAGTCAATAATTTCTGTATCATTTACTCCTTTTATTACAACCATATTCACCTTCACTTCAATTTGGTTATGTAGCATCAATTGAATATTACTCATTACCTGGTTAAACCGATCTCGTTTAGTCATAAGCACAAATCGGTCTTTTTGAAGGGTGTCTAAACTAATATTCACCGACTGTACTCCTGCTTTTTTTATATCTGGGAGCATTTCGTGTATGCGTGTTCCATTGGTGGTTATGGTTAGCTGAACGGGCAAGCGGGATAGTCGCTCTAGAATTTGAGGAAAATCTTTTCTTACCAAGGGTTCTCCACCGGTTAGTCTGATTTTTTTAACACCTTCCTGAACAAATATGCGGGCAATGGATTCTATTTCATCTGCCTGCATCAGTTTTTGGGTGGGGGTGAAAGCATATTCTTCTTCCGGCATACAATAAAAGCACCTCAAATCGCAATTATCCGTTAAGGAAATCCGTAAGTAATCATGCACTCTATTAAAGTTATCCTGAATCATGTTATGGTTTCGATGCTAATAATTGCTGATAATCTTCTGGGGTATCAATATCTACCAATCCTTCCTCAAAATGCAATTTAGCTACTTCTGCACCTCTTTGTAGGATAATATTTTTTGCTCCCACGTCTCCGCGTAATTGTAGTAAATCTGGGAAGATACTTTTATGAAATAAGGCGGGTGTGCCCAAAGTATTGGCATAGTAACATGCGGCGATGGGTAAATCGGAATGCTGTTGTAATTGAATCAATGCTTGTATGTTAGAAATAGCAATAAAAGGTTGGTCACATACCACCAACAAGATGCCCTCTAAATCAGGTATATTTTTTTGTGCCACCTGAATGCCTAATCGAATGGAGCTGGCCATCCCTTCTTGCCAATTTTCATTAATGGTGATGGAAAAGTCGGTAGCTCCTATTTCTTGGATTATTTTTTCGGCTGAGGCTCCTAAAATCAAAAAAATAGGAAAATTAGTTGCCTGTTTTAGTTTGGCAATAAGCCGATTTAGTAAAGTCTCCCCTTGATATGGTAATAATTGTTTGGGAATTCCCAATCGCTTGCTTTCTCCGGCAGCAACAATTACAACACCCCCTTTTTGAATTGGATAATTCATTAGGAGTGGATTAAGTCTTTTTTCAATCGCAACATCGATCCCGGCTTATTCGTGAATACTGCCTGTATTTCGGCCAGTATACTAATCGCAATCTCTTCCGGCGTTTCTGCACCGATTTCTAGACCTGTTGGCCCATATATTTTATTCAACATACTATCCGTGATTGCTATCCCTTCATCGGTTAACTGGGCAATCATTTTTTGTAGTTTCTTTTTTGGACCTAATATGCCGATATACGAAATGGGTTGATGTAGTAAGGCGGCTAACATTTTTACATCATACTGGTAATTATGCGTCATTAATACAAAACAGGTTCTGCTATCAATAGCTATTTTGTCTAGCACTTGCTCGGGCTTGCTTACCAGTATCTGGCAGGCACTGATGAATCTGTCTTTTTTGGCATGGGTATTTCTTCCATCTACTACACTTACATCCCAGCCCAACTGATGTGCAATCGTTATCAATGGAATTGCATCATTTCCAGCCCCAATTATGAAGAGTGCAATGGCTGGTTGTATAAATTCAAATAACAAGTTGCCAGCGTAATTGGGGTGTGCATAATCTTTTACTATCGATTTTCGCTTGCTGAATATTTGTGCTCCTTCCTCCACAATGAAACGAGATAGGGGGGAGCTATTTTCTTTTGCTGCTATCAATTGCTGCTGGTTCAAAAGTAAGCAGGTACCCAGCTGGGGATTTTTTTTATTTGACAAGTCAAATCCAGTTACTAAAACTAGTTCTTGTCTTTTTTGTTGCGAAAGCCGTAATAATTCAATCGGATTGCATGGGTCTTCGGAGTGAATGTATTCAAATAATATATGTATAATGCCTTCGCAGCCCAGTTGAATACCAATCACTGCGTCTGATTCGTCCGTTGTATCATAGGTAACCAATCTGCTTTTTTTTTCAGTAAAAGTGAGCATGGCTTTTTGTAAAGCATCTCCTTCTAAACAGCCTCCGCTGATGGCACCGGTCATTTTTCCATTTTCTGTTACCAACATTCTAGCACCGGGTCTTCTATATGAGGAACCTTCTAAATGAACCACCGTTGCCAAAACACAATCCAAACCCTGTTGCTTGGTCTGGTCGTAGGATGCGATTATTTCTCGAAATTCCCTCATTTTATTAGGTGCAGTTGAAATTAATAAGGCTGATATCCCTTTACTACCGCTATTTTAGCTGCCGGAATTTCTGTAACTTGAACCAGGGGTGCTTTGTTTCCCCAGGTATTTCTGATATAATTAATCACATCTGCCACTTCTTTGTCGGTCATTTCAATTCCTGCCATTTCGCCGTCAAATGAACTGCCATTAATTTTTAATGGGCCGCGCATTCCCTGCAGGATAATTTTTACTAAGCGATTCTTATCCGATAAATTACCGGTTTTTACCAATGCAGGAAATGCCCCCTCAACACCCATACCATTTTCCATATGGCAGGAAATACAATAGGTTTCGTAAACTTTTTTACCGTTCTGAATGCTGGCATTGGGTGCACTAGTTTGAACAAATGACAAAAAAATAGTTGCCAATAGGGTAGCACAAAGTAGGGTAGTTATTTTTTTCATTGGTCTTATTTATGAATGAAAAAAGACTGCCCTATAGCAATCTTTTTTTTGAATGCTGTTAAAAAAACGCCTAGCTTTTAGTAAGTTCTTTTAAATACGGTTGATTGTATAAACGTTTTCCAGTTGCTTTGTATAAGGCATTAGCTACAGCAGCAAATACCGGAGGAAACGGCGGTTCACCTAAACCGGTAGGATCAATTGTATTTTGAACAAAATGCACATCAATTTTTTTAGGAGTTTCTTTATGTCGAATAATACGGTATTGATTTAGGTTCTTTTGCATAGGAACCCCTTTTTCAAAGCGCATACCTCCATACAAGGCATTTCCTATTCCATCTACCACCGCTCCTTCCACCATATTTTTAGCTCCCTCAGGATTTACTACAAAACCGCAATCCATAGCAGTAACTACGTTTTCAACTTGTGGTTGTCCATCTTTTATAGAAACTTCCACCACATGGGCAGCATAGGAGCTGTGACAAAAATACGCTGCCACCCCGCGATTTTTATTGTTGGATTGGCTCCAATTCGATTTTTGTTTTACTAATTCCAGCACACCTATGTATCGGGCGGCATCGTATTCGTTGTTTTTTCCTACGGGTTTAGTTTTTGCTTTCTGCAGCAATTCAATTCTAAAATCAATCGGATCCTTACCAATTGTTTCGGCTAATTCGTCTAAGAAAGATTGTTCTGCCGAGGCAATGAAATTCGATCGGGGGGCTCTGAAGGCACCAATGGTTATATTGGATGGAATATCCCAGCCTTCTGCCATATAATTTTCAATGGCTCCTGCAGGGAACCGATTTTCGTGAATTGAATTTTCCGGAATCCCTCCTCCTTTAATATGAAGAGCGGTTACCTGATTGTTTTCATCTATCGCTGCTTTAAATGATACCATATAAGTGGGTCGGTAAATGCCATTCGTCATGTCATCTTCCCGGGTATATATCAGTTTTACGGGTGCTTTTACTTTTTTAGAAATGAGACCTGCTTCAATAATATAATGCCCATAGGCCCTTCTTCCAAATCCTCCCCCCATTCGGGCCAGTTTCATTTCAATTTTTTCAGCAGGAATATCCAGGTTGGCTATGATATTTTGTTTCATCATTTCCGGAATCTGAATCGGAGCCACAAAGAATGCTTTTTCATCGGTGATGTGCGCAACACAACTGATGGGTTCCATTGGATTATGCGATAAAAAAGGCGCACTGTAGGTTCGCTCTAGAATTTTTTTAGCTTTCGCAAAGGCGGCTTCCGGGTCCCCATCTTTTCTTAAAATTTTGCCCGGTTTTTTTTGCATTTCATTCATTTGGGCCAAATGTTCATCGGTACTTTCTAACCCGCCCGGTATAGTTTCCATTTTTTTACCGCCCCTTCCGGCAACTGATTCGGTATAGGTTGCCATAGGCTCCCATTCTACTACTACTTTTTTTCGGGCATTGATTACTTCCCAAGTGGTTTTGCCCACCACGGCTACCAAATTATTGAAAGCACGGGTATCAAATCCCGCTCGGGTATAGCCATCTTTATAAACCTGTATTTCAAATACATCTTGAATACCCGCCATTTTTTTCGCTACTGTGCCATCAAAAGATTTCAACTTCATCCCAAATGCCGGAGGGTGAATTACCATGGCAATCAGCATACCTTCCTGCTTATAGTCCAGTGTGAATAATGGATTACCCGATACAATGTTTTTTCCCACTACATTTTTCTGGGGGGTACCGAGTAAGGTAAAATCGCTGATCTTTTTTAAGCTTACTTTTTCGGGTTTGGGTAGTTTTGCTGCAGCAGCTGCTAATGCACCATATGTTACACTTTTATTGGAGGCTTTATGAGAAACATTGCTATTATTGGCAGTCAACTCTGATACCGACACATTCCATTCATTGGCAGCAGCTTGAAGTAATAACATTCTGGCAGTTGCACCAGCAGTTCTTAGCGGCACCCATGCCATATTCATTGCTCGGCTACCACCCGTAAATTGTGACTTAAATCTGGGTGTATCATAATCTCCCATTTCTACCTTAATTTTTTTCCAATCAGCTTCCAGTTCTTCTGCAACCATCATGGGGAGGGATGTCATTACATTGGTTCCAAATTCGGGGTTCGGACAAAAAATAGTTATATCATTGTCGGCAGTAATTTTGATGAATCCGGTTAGTTCAACCCATTCTTTAGGAGCCGCGATTTCGGCTAATGCCTCATTGGGAATCAAATTGGCTAACCAACTAAAACCAATCATCATTCCACCTCCTGTTAAAGAGGTAATTTTTAAAAATGCGCGTCGGCTATTATTTGGGGATATATTTTCCATGCGTTTTATTTTATTGATGAGCATTTTTTGCTGCGGATTGTATTGCTTGTTTTATTCTTACATAAGTTCCGCAACGGCAAATATTTCCATTCATTGCAGTTTCAATTTCTTCATCGGTAGGATGGGGCTTCGACTTTAACAAGGCTGAGGCTGCCATAATTTGTCCAGTTTGGCAATAGCCACATTGGGCTACATCCAGTGATAACCAGGCTTTTTGTACTGGGTGCTCTCCCGACTCAGATAATCCTTCAATAGTAGTGATTTCCTGTGCCGCAACGGCTGCTACTGGCAGCTGGCACGATTTCATGGCTTTTCCGTTCAAATGTATGGTGCAGGCACCGCAGGACCCAACGCCACAACCATATTTGGTACCCACCAAATTCAGATGGTCGCGCAAAACCCATAAAACCGGCGTAGTGGGATCTACTTCGGCTTCCATCATTTTGCCATTGACTTTTAATTTGTATTTAGCCATATAATATATATTTTAATGGATCAGCGTAAATTTACCCATTTATAGGATAGTCTGTATCATCGTTCAGATAAATCCTTTAAAGGGTAATACAAAATTCATTTATTTATTACCAATTTCCGAATATTCACAATATATTTTCTGCCATTTTCCCCAATTGCCATACGCCATCAAGGGGGCAAGGGAGTTTAGTAAAAAACCAAGGTGAAATGAAAGTATAGGGACCCTAAAAATGATTTTGTAAATTATCCATTCATCCAATTGTCCCGAGTATCAGGAGAAAATTTCCAAGGCGCAAAATTGTTTTCTATATTGCTGAAAGTGCTGTTCCATTCCTGCGGCGCATTGCTCTCTTCCATAATTAGCGATCTTCTAAGCTCAGTAATAATATTCAAGGGAGATATGCTAACGGGGCATTCCTCTACACATGCCATACAGGTGGTGCAGGCTCTCAGTTCTTCTACCGAAATATAATCGTGTAACAAACTTTTTCCATCGGGCGTCCACTCACCTGTTTTGCTAAGATGCTTACCCATTTCCTCCATACGATCGCGGGTGGCCATCATGATTTTTCTGGGACTCAATTTTTTTCCGGTCAGGTTAGCCGGACAAGCAGCAGTGCACCTGCCACATTCGGTGCAACTGAAGGCATCGAGTAAACTTTTTTGGCTAAGGGCGGGAATATCTTTGGCACCAAAATGCTCGGGGGAGGCGGCATTGGAAGGAGCCAATTCGGGCTGCATGGCATACAACACTTCCTGCTGAACTGCCTCCATATTGGTAAACTTGCCAGCTGTATTAAGAGGGGAATAGTAGGCATTGGGAAATGCCAATAATATGTGCAGGTGTTTAGAGTAGGGCAGATAATTTAAGAAGGCGAAAATGCCCAAGATATGCAGCCACCAACAGGTACGCTCCAGCATCAGCAACGAGGTTTCATTGCCACCTGGTAGCAGGGGCATGATATATTGCGACACCCAAAAATTTCCGGTGCTTGTATAATGAGGGTTTCCGGTTTGTTGCAGTAATTGGTCGGCAGCATTCATAGTGAGAAATAAACTCATCAGAATAATTTCTGCCAGCAGAATGTAATTCGCATCCGATGCGGGCCACCCCTCTAGGTCGCCATGAATCAGCCTTTTTACTTTGGTTACATTTCTGCGAATCAAAAATACCACACAAACCAATAATACCCCTGCCGCCAATATTTCAAAACCATTAATTAGCCAGGTATATACATTTCCCAGAAGGGGCAAAAATAACCGATGATGGCCCGTAATGCCATCTAATACAATTTCTGCCACTTCTAAATTGATGATGATAAAACCAGCATAAATAATCAGGTGCATGATGGCTACCGGAAAATTTCGGAACATTTTTTTCTGACCTAATGCCAGAAAAATCAGGTTTTTCCATCGTTTTGCAGGCTGATCGTTCGGTAGGGAGGGCTGCCCCAGTAGTATAAGTGACCTTATTATCCCAATGCGGCGGGTAAACCAATATCCCGCAAAACCGGCGGTCAATATAAAAAGTAGTTGTGGTAGGTACTGCATAAGAGAAAGTTTATAGAAATTGCCCGGTTTCCCATTTTTTACAGGATTTCGGCAAGTTGAGCGTAATCTCTTTAATTTTATACCAAATATACTTCATGATTTTGAGGAAAACCATACTTACCCGTATGCAGGCCGAACAAAAGCTCCATCGCATGGCATTGGAACTGGCCGAAAAATTGAGTGGAGATGATGCCCCATTGATTATCATGGGAATCCGCAAAAACGGAGAAGTGATTGCCGCACAAGTTGCTGGCTATCTAAAAAAATATATACCCAACCCCATTACCCAGCTTTGGGTGCAAATGGATAAATCTCATCCCGATACCATCGAGATCAGTGAACCCCTCGATTTTTCGGGTAAACATGTATTATTGGTGGATGACGTAACCAATTCGGGCAGAACGCTTTTATATGCTTTAAAACCGCTTATGAATAACCACCCCCTTAGTATTCAAACCCTGGTGCTGGTAGAAAGAATGCACAATCAGTTTCCGGTAACAGCAGATTATGTGGGCCTATCGGTAGCCACCACCCTGCAAGAACATATTCAGGTGGAAGTAGAAAATGGCGAAGTGTTGGGTGCATACATGGAATAATGCGGTTAAAATTTTAACCAATGTGCCTGTAATTTACCCTCACTCCATTCTAAAGCGGGGGCAGGTATCTTAACCGAATTTACCACCAGTAACACATTTTTCAGCCATTTCTTACGGGTAGGGATAGTCGTTAGGTCTACATCTATTGATAGAAATCCCTTTCTTACCCTTGCAATATCCATCCGGTTAAAAATAATATTTCCGTTGGCATCTTTTTGTTGGTTTTCTGTACCTCCCAGCATGCCCCCTGTACCATATCCAAGTGACAAGTTAAGCCATTTGGGTAACCCACTTTTCGGGAAAAAGGAAGCCAGATTAAAACAAGCCCAATAGGTTTGGCCATTATAATCTTTCAACATTTTTTCCATGGAGCGGCTACCAAATAATGCATCGGCCCTACCCTGCAAGCCAGCTGGAGCATAGTTTATCGGTTGATAGGAAAATTTTATGGTAATCCGCTGTTGCTTCCAACCCCATTCCTGGCCCAGCAGTAAGCCTGCACCCAGCACATTCGCCAGCATATCCCCACCACTAAATCCCCATTCGCTGGAAAAACCATCGAGCACTTCAATAGACGAAACAAAAGCCAGACTGCTAATAGCTCCCGCCAAAGCTGCTTGTCGGGGTTGCATGCCGGTCGACTTCCACAATGCCCGGCTCCAGTTAGCGGCTGTATAAGCAGTAAAAAAATGCCCGGCTTTATCCATTTGCAGCCATTCGGCATTGTCGTTAAAAAAATGGAATGATTCCGATGGATATTGCTGATACCAGTATTTAGATAAAATTACCACACCGGTAGTAATGCCCGCTGCCATTCCGGCTGCCACCCACCGCTGTTTATGTATATTTAGTGCACCCGTATCGATGGGAGTTTGCGCTTGCACCAATAATGGCATAAAGGATATCAGTAATAAATATTTCACGCATTCAAACTTACACTTTAATTGCCTTGCGGTTGATTCCATGGAAAAGAATAGAGAAATATTGTTAATTTGGCATTCTATACTCACCAATCTTGTAACACCATGAACAGTGCAATTGAAGAGAAAATCAACAGCTGGCTCCAAGGGCCCTACGATGAAGCAACCAAAGTAACCATTCGGGAAATGCAAGTTACTCAGCCCGATGAATTAGCCGATAGCTTTTACCGAAATCTTGAATTTGGAACCGGAGGGCTTCGCGGAATTATGGGAGTAGGTAGCAACCGGATTAATAAATATACCATCGGCATGGCTACCCAGGGGTTTTCTAATTATCTGAAAAAAACCTACGGCGACGCTTCCGTTTCTGTAGCAATTGCCCATGACAGTCGCAATAACAGCCGATTTTTTGCCGAAACTACCGCCCATGTTTTTGCAGCTAATGGAATCCAGGTTTACTTGTTCGAATCGCTGCGACCTACGCCTGAATTGAGTTTCGCCATTCGTCAATTGCATTGTAAAGCTGGCGTTGTGTGTACTGCCTCCCACAATCCAAAAGAATACAATGGGTATAAAGCCTATTGGAACGATGGTGGACAACTAGTTCCTCCGCACGATGTTAATGTGATCAATGAAGTGGAAGCGATTCAAAGCATTTCGGAAGTGAAGTTTTCGGGAGGAGAGCATCTGATTCAGCTGATTGGTAAAGAAATGGACGAAGCATACTTGCAAATGGTAAAAAGTTTGAGCGTTTATCCCGAAGTAATTCAACAGCAGTCAGATTTGAAAATTGTATATACCCCCATTCATGGAACTGGTATAAAATTGGTGCCCGATGTGTTGAAATTATATGGATTTAACCAGGTTACCATTGTAGAAGAACAAGCGACTCCCGATGGAAATTTTCCTACCGTACACTATCCCAATCCCGAAGAAAGCGAAACCATGCAAATGGGCTTGGAGAAAGCAAAAGAAATGGATGCCGATATATTATTGGGTACTGATCCGGATGCAGATCGGGTGGGTATTGGTGTGAAAGACAATCACGGCAACTGGATATTGATGAACGGAAATCAAACAGCCGTGCTGGCATTTAGTTATTTGATGGAAGCCCGCAAAGCTAAAGGCATTGCCACTCCAGATGATATGGTGATTACTACCATTGTAACCACCGAAATGATTAACCGGGTTGCAGAAAAAAATGGAGTAGACTGCTTGAATGTTCTTACCGGATTTAAATGGATTGCAGAAAAAATTAAAGAACTGGAAGGGAAAAAGAATTATGTAATTGGTGGAGAAGAAAGTTTTGGCCTGATGATCGGAAGTTTGATACGCGATAAAGATGCCGTAAGTGCGGTGGCTTTATTGTGTGAAATGGCTGCCTACGAAAAAAGTAAAGGAAAAACTTTATTCGAAAAATTAATCGAACTCTACATTCAATACGGCTTTTTTTACGAGAGCCTGATCAGCATTACCAAAAAAGGAATGAATGGACAAAAAGAGATTGCCGATATGATGGAAACCTATCGTCTGCAACCTCCAGCCTTATTGGCCGGCTCTTCGGTGGTAACCTTACTCGATTATCAGCTGCAACAAGCTACCGATTTGGTAACGGGTGAAAAAACTTCCATTCAGTTACCGAAAAGTAATGTATTGCAATTTATCACTGCCGATGGATCAAAAATTTCTGCCCGTCCATCGGGTACGGAGCCAAAGATTAAATTTTATTTTAGTGTGCAGGCACTTCTTTCCAATAAAGAGGATTTTGAAAGGGTGCAAGTGCAATTGAAAGATAAAATCAGTCGGATTATCAGTGATATGAAACTCAACTGATGCCAGGTCATTTGCCTTTATGCTTTGAGTAATAAATAGTCAGATAATTTTCTCTGCAAAAGCCAATTTCTCTTACCTATCTTCGCAAGGTTATGAGTGTGTATAAAGATAGTCACATGCACCAGGGACTTAGAAAGCAACTGGTGAATCAATTGAGTGAAAAAGGAATCACCGACGAAAAAGTGCTGCAGGCAATTTTAGCAGTACCCCGGCACTATTTTTTTGATTCAGCATTTGAGCGGATTGCTTATGAAGATCGGGCTTTTCCGATTGCTGCCGGGCAAACCATTTCTCAACCTTACACCGTTGCTTATCAAACCCAACTATTGCAGGTAACCAAAAGCTGTAAGGTATTAGAAATAGGCACCGGTAGCGGATATCAGTGTACCATTTTGGCAGAAATGGGGGCCAGAGTTTTTACTATCGAGCGGCAGAAAATATTATTCGATCAATTGCAACAATCCTATCCTTTTAAAAAGCAATATCCGGGTAGTAAGTTTTTTTATGGGGATGGGTTTGAGGGATTGCCCACTTTTGCTCCTTTCGATCGGGTAATTATAACAGCTGCTGCTCCTTTTACACCCCCAAAATTAATTGACCAAATGAGGCCCGGCGCCATAATGGTGATACCCAGAGATGAAGGCGAAAGTCAACGCATGTTGCGAATTACCAAGCAAGCTGATGGCTCAGTTACGGAGGAATCTTTCGACCTTTTTTCTTTTGTTCCCATGCTTACCGGAAAAAACCGATAACAAATTATCAAAACCAAAATACCACTAATAAAAAACCGATAGCAAGTTAATGTTATCGGTTTTTTTATTATGTAGTTTCTTACTGGTTTACTGATTCATCATATCCGTCATACCAGAACCCTGATCGGCTTTGGTATTTTTTCGTTTGAATAAAGACGCATCAAACTTTCCGAAGCGATAGCTGAAATTCAGCCGCAATACTTGCGGATCTCTTCTTCTTTCTGTGGTTTGAGTAAAGTAGGCACTTTCAGAATAAGATTGAGATAACTGGGTTCTGAAAATATCGTTCATACTTAAAGTAAGCGATCCGGTTTTACCGTTTTTCCAGGTCCAGTCTTTTCGAATGGCTAAATCAACACCATAGCGGGGAAGGTTATATCCCTGAGAGGTTGACTGAGGTCCACCGCCCCACATCATACCGCCACCGCCCCCCATTCCGCCACCCCGGCCACCACCACTGCTGGGCGGGATAACAGATTTCGCCTGATAGTCGCCACTCAACTGTACCGACCAGGTTTTGGATAATTTAAAGGTGTTGTTGATTTTTCCAAACCAGCTAACCAATGAATTGCTCAACTCCTGACCCGGTACCGACGCATTGATAGTAGAATTGAAAATATTTACATTTAAGGTAAGGTCCCACCATTTATTCATGGGCATCTTATTTGTTAATTCTAGGCCATATGCAAAGCTGTAGTTGGCATTGATATACGTACTAAAATAAGCACTATCACCCGGTGTTAATGCATTTGCATCTCGGTAAACATATCGGGTAATGAGGTCGGTAGTATGTTTAAAATAAAGGGATGCTAAAAAGTTCGAATTTTTCTTATAGGCATTGCTGTAGGAAATCTCAAATGAGTTGGTGAATTCCGGTTTCAATCCTGCATTTCCAATATTAATGTTTTGAGGATCCGAATAATCGGCAAATGGCATCAACTGAAAGAAGTTAGGACGATTGATTTTACGGGTATAGTTAAGCTGCAAATCCTGCTTGTCGTTAATTTTATAGGTAGAAAATACACTAGGAAATAAGCTGATCGGATAGCTTACTTTAAAACTCAATGAGTCAATGCCTTTTGAATTCAGCAAGGTTCCCAGGTAGTTTGAGCTTTCGGCCCGTAACCCCAATAAATAACTCCAGTTACCTGCTTTAAAACTAAACGTTGTATAAGCTGCCCATACTTCATCGTGAAATTTATACCGACTGCTGATGGAAGGAACTAAATCATATTTGCCAGTAGCATAATTATACCGATACTGATCGTTAATGCTGCTGTTATCCCGAATAGCAGCCCTAAAGCCTGCTTCCAACTTTTTATCATCAGTAATGGGATTTTCGTAGTCGGTTTGAAAAGTATAATTCTGGTTGTCGCCGCTCGAATTATTCAACTGCAATAAAGGATTGCCTTTGGCAGCCCCTGCCGGCGTATACGTTTGCGTTTTTATATTGCTAGATCCACCACTGTTGCTGGAATTGTAGTTGAAGTCGGCAGATATATTATGACCGCTCTTTTCAAAATTGTGCTTAAAGCTAAGTTGACTTCCTACATTTTCAAAAGTACGATTGCTGGTATTGTCTATTTTGTTATAGGCTGTTAAAAATCCTTTTACAATGGAATCTACCTGCTGGGTCTGTTCTGTTTCAAACTTACCACGGTTGTAGTTGGCAGTGAGGGTAAGGGTATTCCGGTTGTCTAAAAAATAATCTAAACTTCCTCTGAAAAACTTGAATTCACCCAGATTTTCACTGTGCGTTGTATTGTTAACCGTACTGGGAATGGTTAATAAATTATCCCGGTTGGTTTTGCCGTCTGAAATGGATTTAAATTGATTAAAGTTGCCGCTTAATCCCAAGTTCAATTTATTCTGGCGGATATTAATATCTCCCCCCAAATTGATTCTGCCTCTGGAGTCAACGCCTGCTCTTAAACCACCGTTGTAACCAATCTTTTTATTTTTCTTTAAAACGATGTTCAAAATACCCGCCGTTCCGCCGGATGCGTCAAATTTGGCAGATGGGTTGGTAATCAACTCTACTTTATCAATTATGTCGGCAGGAATTTGGTCAAGGGTAAGGGTTGTGGGTCTCCCATCAATAAACAGGGTAGGGGCTGCATTGCGCAACGTAACATTACCGTCGATATCAACATTCAGCGAAGGGATATTTTTCATTACCTCTGCGGCAGTTTGGCCGGTGCTGGTAAGGTTTTTATCAACCGTAAAAATTTTACGGTCTATGCCCAGTTCCAGTAAGGGTTTAGTGGTAGATGTTACCGTTACGGCTGCGAGGGTGGTAGAGTCTTCGGTTAATTTAATATTTCCAAGATCTTTATCAACCATACCCATCATTTGCTGAAAATTTCCGCCAGCAGCAGGCATTTTAACGCCGAAACTTACCGTCATAGTCAACGGCTTGTATCCCAATGTGCTCACTTTCATCTGAAAATTGCCAAAAATGGGGAGGTTTTCAAAACTAAAGTCCCCTATTGATTTAGTAATCAGCGTATTATATATTACTTGCTTCATTTTTTTGGTAACGGTATCAAATTTGTTACCAATCAGTTGTACACTAGCCCCATCTATTCCTTTAGCTGTTTTTCCATCCACAATTTTGCCATAGAAATGCCCAATATTCATGTTTTGCGACCCCATTCCGGCACCAGCTGGTCTACCTGCACCTGGGTATTGGGCCTTCGAAAACAACATAAATACGGTTAAAAAAACTAACAAAACTGCTTTTTTCATAAAAAATCATTCATTGAATTACAAAGTTCACTCCATTTAAGAGTAAATGGTTTATCCATTATATGGGCGGTAATATGACAAATTTGAATGGATAAAGTTGTAAAAACGGGGATAATCTGGCAGATATTGTCGGTGACTATTGCAAATAGGTAATCAAAACCTGCAACAATCCGATAGCAAAACCCAAAACTCCCCCGATAATTTCCACAAACCGAAATTCTTTTTGCATAATGCTCATAAGAATCTGTTCCATCTTATCAGATGAAAATCCAGCTACTTTTTCGGTAACGATGGCTTCCAGGTTCAATTGGTCTTGCAACGTGTGCATATAAGAATGCATAATTTCTGGAAACAGCTCTTGCAGTTTTACAAGAAAAACCGATTTTAATTCCCGAATCGTGCTGTCGCCGATAAACATGCTGATAATAGGCATTTGTTCAGGCAATTGCTTGCGTAAAAAATCGTCGATATGGGTATCCACCAGAGGCATTACCGATTGCAGGTTAGCTGGGTCAGTAATTTTTGAAGCGATATCTGAATAGGAGAGCAGTTCATCCGAAACCAGTTTACCCAGCTTTTCGGCAAATTGATGTTGTCTTTTGGGGAAAATTCCCTGAAGGGTAATGCCAAGAATTTTGCGTGGTTCACGGGGATGGAAAAGCATTTTGATGGCAATCCAATTCGTAAACCAACCAATGAAAGCAGAGATAAGTGGGATAAGGAACCAGCCAATGTGCATACAAAAAAATTTAAAAAAAACCTACAAGCAGGGCCTGTAGGTTTTAGTGGGAGAACGAGGGGTCTCGAACCCCCGGCCTTCAGTGCCACAAACTGACGCTCTAACCAACTGAGCTACGCCCTCCATGTGTGGTTTGCAAAAATACAAAAAAAACACCGGTTTTGCCAAGCATTTTAGCATCTTTTTGATCCGGACTGCATCAAAACCTTTGTTAATTGGTAACAATGGCTGCCGACAAATAAAAAATTAGGTTATTTTTGGAACCTACCATGAAAAAAATAATTGAGTTTATGAAGAGAAGTAAAGGTTGGTTATTGTTGGCATTGATTGGTTTTGGTGCTTTATTTTTTGCCTTTCGTAATTCCTCGATAGGTCGTTCAACTTCTTCAAATCCCCGTCAGCAATTGCTTACAGAACTGGGTAAGGTATTAGAAGATTTGCATTATACCCCCAAGGTAATTGATGACCAGTTTTCGAAAATGATGTTCTCCCGTTACCTCGATCAGATGGATGGCGACAAAACGTTGTTTCTTCAAAAAGATATCGATTCGCTGAAAATTTTTGAAACTTCTCTGGATAATGAAATTCATGGGTCAGCGATTGCTTTTGTGCCGGCGGTAAGTTCTTTATACGACCGTAGAATGGCAGAAGCAACTATCATTTATAAAGAGTTACTGAAGAATCCCTTTAGTTTTTCTTCCAATGAAACGGCAGAATTGGATGGTGAAAAATTGGCTTGGGCCAAGAATGAGGAGGAAAGAAAAGACAGATGGCGCAAGAAGCTGAGCTATTTTATTTTAGAAAGATTTTACGATCTGCAGGAGCAGCGCGAAAAGAATAAAGATCAAAAAGATTTTGTAGTACTCGCCGATAGTGCACTGGAAAGAAAAGCACGCGAACAAGTGCTAAAAGTAATGAATGATAATTTTGCCCGTATCAAGAGTACTTTTAATGAGGAGGTTCGTTTTAGCACTTATTTGAATACGATTACTAATTTAATGGACCCGCATTCGGATTATTTTGCGCCCGTTGAAAAAAGAGCATTTGACGAGAGAATGAGCAGTGAATTTTTTGGAATCGGAGCTCAACTTACCAAAGATGATTATGGTATTAAAATTGCCAGTATCATTACCGGAGGGGCTGCTTATAAATCTGGACAGATTGTAGTGAACGACATTATCATTAAGGTTGCACAGGGCAGTGGAGAACCGGTAGATGTTTCTGCCTATGCTACGGAAGATGCAGTAAAACTGATTCGAGGAAATAAGGGCACCGAAGTGCGCCTTACTTTGAAAAAAGAAGATGGAACTATTAAAGTAGTAGCGCTTATTCGTGAAAAGGTAGAACTAGATCAGGGACTGGCTCGCAGTGCGGTAATTCTGCAGGGCACTAAAAAAATAGGCTACATTTTATTGCCAGATTTTTACTCAAACTTTGAAGATGCAAATGGGCATCATTGCGCCGAAGATGTTGCAGAAGAGCTGAAAAAATTGAAAGCAGAAAAAGTTGATGGAATTGTAATGGATATTAGAAATAACGGGGGCGGTTCTTTATATGAAGTGGTTAAAATGGTAGGGTTGTTTATTAAATCAGGGCCCATTGTTCAGGTGAAAGACCGCTCGGGCAATGTAGATCAGATGACTTGGCGAGATAATGATGAATCTATATTATATGATGGTCCGATCGCAGTGTTGGTAAATGAATTTAGTGCCAGTGCAAGTGAAATTTTTGCAGGGGCCATTCAGGATTATAACCGGGGTATCATTATCGGAAGTTCTTCCACTTTTGGGAAAGGTACCGTACAGCGTCAGATTCCCTTTGGTAGCCGAAACGATTTTTCTACCAGTAGAACCGATATGGGCGCCATGACGCTCACCTTCCAAAAATTTTATCGGGTAAATGGGGGTTCTACTCAACTGAAAGGTATTGTGCCGGATATTATTATACCCGACAAATATGAATACTATAAAGTTAGAGAAAAGGATATGCCCGAAGCACTTGCCTGGGATGAAATACAAAAAGCAACTTTTTTAGAATGGCAGCCAAAAGAAATCATTGCCAATATTGCTGCAAAAGAAAATGCACAGATTCAGGCCAATGCGAATTTAAACCTGCTGAAAAATAACCTGATCTGGTTATCGAAAAACGTAGAACAACCGATACCCCTTCAATTGGATACTTATCGGCAAAAGCAAAAGCAAATGCAAACTACCGATAGTCAAAATAGTACTTTGCTGATTAGTCCCACAGAAATGGAAATTAATTATCTGGCTATTGAAAAGGATAAATTTCTAAATCAACCTGATAAATCAAAGGCTGATTTTTATGCTTACTGGATTAAGTCGCTGCGTAAGGATATGCATATTGAAGAAGGCGTTCGCGTGGTTGAGCAATTAGCGGCCGCTCAAAAAACTGGCTTTGTAAAAAAATAATCGCCCGACCGTAATTTTTCTTACCCATGGCCAAACTAGCTGAACAGTCGGCAACACTTCTTAAACAATGGTTTGCCATTTATACCAAACCGCGTTGGGAAAAGAAAATCGATGCGGTGCTTATCCGAAAAGGAGTAAACAGTTGGTGTCCGATTCAAAAAACAGAAAGATTTTGGAGCGACCGGAAAAAGATTATTGATGAGCCGCTTTTCCGTTCCTATGTTTTTGTGCAGATAGATGCTACTGAACGGGCTACCGTGTTATCTACTCCCGGAGTGCTCAACTTTGTATATTACGTGGGTAAACCCGCCATCATTCGGGATGAGGAAATAGACATCATCAAAAATTACCTCGGAGAGAAAGGAGCGGTTTTATCTATTATTTCCGAAGAAGGATATCGGGAAGAAACCAAAGTATTGGTGAATCACGGCGTATTTATGGGAAATGAAGGAACCGTTATTCGCGGGGGTAAGAAAAAAGTATTTGTGCGCCTCGAAAGTCTCGGACAAGTAATGGTAGTAGAATTTCCTGCCGAGTTTATTAGTCCGGTGCTTTAATAGTTTCGGTTTAATTCAAGGTCCAATCCATAATCTGGTGGGCCCATTCTTCGCGATACGGGGTTTTTACCCGAATATAGTTATCTGTATAACCCTCCATCATACCATTTTTGTTAAAATCTTCCCACAGCACTTTTCGGTTGGTACCGATAAATTTTTCCTGAAACGACTGTTGCAATCGGTAAGAAAGATTTCTCAATATTTTATTTCGTTCGTTTCTGATAGCAACCGGCACTACTGGCTGAATCTGAAGTGCTTGGGTATTATCTCTTTCGGAATAGGTAAATACATGCAGATAGGCCACATCCAGCGATTGAATAAATTGAACCGTTTCTTGAAAATCTTCGTGCGTTTCGCCAGGAAATCCAACAATCACATCCACCCCAATGGCAGCATGGGGCATTACTTTTTTTATCAGGGCAACTTTTTCTGCATACAATTCGCTCCGGTATCTTCTGCGCATTGCGGCCAGTGTTTTATTACTGCCACTTTGCAGGGGAATATGAAAATGGGGCATAAAACTCGATCCCGCTGCCACTGTTTCAATAATTTCGGAGGTAAGTAAATTCGGTTCTATAGACGATATCCGATATCGGGGTACTGCCTGTTGTTTGTTGAGCGCAGCAACCAATTCGGTGAAGTTTTCGGCACGTTCCCCTAGTGCATTCAACCCAAAATCTCCCAGATTTACCCCTGTTAATACGATTTCCTTCACACCATTTTTTGCGAGGGTTTCTGTTTGTTTTAGCACTTCCGTTATGGTATTGCTTCGGCTCTTTCCCCGGGCAAGTGGAATAGTACAAAAAGTACAGGAGTAATCACATCCATCCTGCACCTTTAAAAAACTTCTGGTTCGGTCGCTCAACGATACTGCTGCATGAAAATCTTGCACGGTTTCTATATCGCAACTGCAAATTTTGGCTGTTCCGGTTCGGGTGAGGTTTTTCAGGTGGGAAGTAAGGTTAAATTTTTCTGCTGCCCCTAAAACCAGATCTACCCCCTGAATACCGGCAATTTCCTGTGGTTTCAGCTGGGCATAACAACCAGTAATCACCACAAAACTTTCGGGAGCCTGCCGGCGGATGCGGCGAACCAACTGTCGGCATTCTTTGTCGGCATTTTCGGTTACCGAACAGGTATTGATTACATAAATGTCGGCTTCCTCCTCAAAAGGGCGTTTTACAAAACCTTCCAGCTCAACCATACGGGCAAGGGAGGATGTTTCTGAATAGTTCAGTTTACATCCCAGAGTATGAAAGGCAATGGTAGGATTGTTTTCCATGAGGCGCAAAGATAGGGTAGTTTAAAAAAACGGACTTTCCCAACTGGCCCAAGACCTTAATATTCTATTAAAAATCATATAAACCCCGCTCTCATTTCCCAATTTAGTATTAATAAGGTATGTTTGCGGGTACGTTTTAAACACCTAAACTATGCAGTTTAACAAGATCAACAATATTGTCGGCTGGGCCGTTTGCCTGATCGCCTGTACCGTGTACATAATGACCGCTGAAGCGGGAGGCAGTTTTTGGGATTGCGGCGAGTTCGTGAGCAGTTGCTTTAAACTTCAAATTCCCCACCCACCCGGGGCCCCATTATTTGTGCTGTTGGGCCGACTCTTTATCATTGTTTTCGGTGATAATCCCCTTACCGCCGCCCGTGCCGTTAATATTATGAGTGCACTGGCCAGTGGTTTTACGATTTTGTTTTTGTTCTGGACCATCACCCATTTTGCCCGCAGAATTGCCGGAGTTAAAGTGGTAGATGTGATTAGCAATGCCCAAATATGGACTATCATGGGTGCCGGAGTAGTAGGTGCCCTTGCCTATACATTCAGCGATTCTTTCTGGTACAGTGCAGTGGAGGGTGAGGTATATGCCCTTTCTTCCTTCTTTACCGCCATCGTATTCTGGTCGATCCTCAAATGGGAAGCCCATGCTGATGAGCCCGGTGCAGATAAGTGGATTGTGTTTATTTTCTTCCTGATGGGATTGTCTATAGGAGTACACTTGCTTAACTTGCTTACCGTTCCAGCAATTGTGATGGTATTTTATTTCCGTCGAAGGGAATACTTTGCTTACGCAACCTTGCGTAAATGGTTCTTTCGTTTAACGATTGTCGGTGGAGCAATTGGTATGATAGGTGGTTTGGTAATGGCCTCCTCCGATGCCTCTGAACAAGTGCCGATGGATGGAACGATGGTAGCATTGATTTTATTCGGTACCCTAATTGCAATTAGTTTGTTATTTGCTTTCGAAAAGCTTTATCCCAAGCAGAAAGAGGTTTATGGTGGAACCTATATCTTTTTCCTGCTTTCCTGTGTAATATTAGGGTTTACCCTTTTTGTGGTAATTCCGTATTCTATTAAAGGTGCCGGATTTTTCGACCGCATTTTTGTAAATAATTTCGGTACGCCTTTCTTCGTAGGGTTTGCATTTTTCTTTCTACTGCTCGCTATCGGTATCCGTTTTGGTCTCTCTTTGGCTGCTAAAAAAGGTTGGCATTATCTAACGCTGGGATTATGGAGTATTACTTTCCTACTAGTAGGATATAGTGCCTATGTAACTACGCTGTTACGCAGTAATGCCGACCCTTCTGTGGATATGTATAATGTAGACAATCCCATCAGTTTGGTGGGGTACTTAGGAAGAGAACAATATGGCGATTTTCCGCTGGTATACGGACAAAAATTCACTGCCCGTCCATATGATCTTAAAAGTACCGGTATGCGGTATCAAAAATCTGGCGATAAATACATCGAAATTGGTGAGGACAGAAAGTATGTATATATGCCAGAAGACAAAATGGTATTTCCTCGCGTTTGGGATGCCAGTAACGACCAATACCATGCCGATTATTATGCGCAAGTATTGGGGATAGGCCAAAACAAAGATGGCACGTATGATGCTGCTCCCAATCAGGGTGATAACCTGAAATTCTTTACTTCGTATCAGATTTA
>JAPLEI010000161.1:55098-82423 GCA_026391195.1 Bacteroidota bacterium
GATTTACTTTATGTATTTCCGCTACTTTATGTGGAATTTTTCGGGTAAGCAAAACGATAACCAAGGCTTTTTTGTAAGTAACCTCCGCGATGGTAACTGGATAACGGGTATTCCCATTTTAGATAATTGGATGTATGGTGATCAAAGTAAAATGCCGGATAGTCTGAAAAATAATAAGGCCAATAATAAGTTGTTCTTATTACCTTTTATTTTAGGATTAATTGGTTTATTCTATCAGTACAGAAAACATAAAGCAGATGGCTGGATTAATATCCTATTATTTTTCTTTACTGGATTTGCTATTATACTCTATCTGAATCAGGCCGGTAATCAGCCCAGAGAGCGAGATTATGCTTATGTGGGTAGTTTCTATGCTTTTGCTATCTGGATTGGTTTGGGCGTGATGCAGGTGAAAGAATGGCTATCATTTAAATTATCCTCCGGTTTTGCAGCATCTCTGGCAACCGTAATTTGTTTACTGGCAGTTCCCGCAGTAATGGCTCAGCAAGAATGGGACGATCACGATCGTAGTCAGAAAAAATTGCCAGGCGATTTGGCCCGCGATTACCTGGAAAGTTGTGCCCCCAATGCCATCCTGTTTACTTATGGTGATAATGATACCTACCCACTTTGGTATGCCCAGGAAGTAGAAGGCGTAAGGCCGGATATCCGCGTAATTAATTTTAGCTTATTGGGTATCGACTGGTATATTAATCAGCTTCGCTACAAGGTGAATCAGAGCAATCCCATTGATGTGATATGGAGCAAAGAGCAAATTGAAGGCTCTAAGCGAGATTATGTATTTTATAATCCGGTTCCCTCAGTACCCGAAGATCGATATTACGACCTGAAAGATATGATGAAGAATTACGTGGGAAGTGATGAAAAGGAAAAAATGACGGAAGGCCGCGGCGAAGGATTCTTTAATACATTCCCTGTTCGTAAAATGGCCATTCCCGTTAATCTGGAAACGGTTCGGAAAAATGGAACGGTTACCGATCGGGATAGTGTGTTGAGTGAAGTGAGATTTGAAATCCCTAAAAATGGATTGGCGAAGAATGATCTGGCATTGCTCAACATCATTGCAGCCAATGAATGGAAGCGCCCGATTTACTTTACCAATCCGGGTTCCGATTTAGGTTTGAGTGCCTATATCCGCCGCGATGGACTTACCTATCGTTTGGTTCCAGTAAAAAACAGCGATATCAATACCAATTGGGTACAGGATAAACTGATGAATAAGTTTGTATTTGGCAATGCTGATAAAAAAGGGGTGTATTTTGATGAAGAAAACAGACGTCATCTGGGTTCTATCCGGTCAACCTATGCAGATCTGGCACTTAGCTTATCGGCAGAAGGTAGATTCGAAGAGGCGAAAGCAGCACTTCACAAGTCAGATAAAATGCTGAATGAATCGAATTTCCCATATGGACTTGCCAACCGATTCAATATGCACAACCGAAACTCGCTGGTGTTTATGCAGGCTTGTGTTCAGGCTGGCGATACTGAGTTAGCGAAAAAAGTTGGGGATGCTGTGAAAAAAGATCTGCGGCAACAAATAGCCTATTACCAATCGCTCAAGGGTAATAAGGCAGAATATATGCAACAAGAGGCTTATATGGCAGAAGAATTAATAAGTCGTTTAGAGCAAATGGATAAGCCAGTATCCAACCGCATCGAAATTCCAGGCAAATTGATGAAGCCGGCGGATAGTGTAAACAAGTAGTTGCTACTTATATTTAAGTTATTGATAACAGCCTGTAAATCACAGGCTGTTATTTTTTGCAACTATTCAGCCCATATCTGTGTTATCTTTGCATACCATCTAGTTTTCTTTTCATGAAGTCGGTACGTTTTTTTCAATATACGCCCCCAAATGCTTCTCAATCAACCTTTGAGCAGCTGTTAAATATTTTCATGCAACTGCTCACCTACACCAATGGAGATGCTTCGGAAGCATTGAACTGGTTGAATGAGTTAGACAGGCAATATAAACTCACCAACGATGCCTATGGCATGGGCGATTTTATTGAAGACCTGAAAGAAAACGGATACCTGCAAGAAAATCCTCAAAATGGCGACCTGCGCATTACCGGAAAATCGGAGCAAACCATTCGGAAGAAAAGTTTGGAAGAAATATTCGGTAAGCTAAAAAAGAGTAAATCGGGCAATCATGCCACCCGGAAACCCGGGCAGGGAGATGAACCCAGTGCCGATAACCGACCGTATCAGTTTGGTGATACCATCGAACAAATTGATTTTACCGATAGTATCAGAAACGCTCAAATTAATAGGGGGGTAGAAGCTTTCTCTATGCAGGAAGATGATTTGCAAATTCGCGAACAAGATTTTGCTACCCAAACTTCTACGGTATTAATGATTGATATTTCGCATTCGATGATTTTGTATGGAGAAGATCGGATAACCCCCGCCAAAAAAGTGGCGATGGCATTGAGTGAACTGATTACCACCCGTTACCCAAAAGATACCCTCGACATTGTTGTTTTTGGCAACGATGCCTGGAGCATCGAGATTAAAGATTTACCCTATTTACAGGTAGGTCCTTATCATACCAACACCGTTGCCGGATTAGAATTGGCTATGGATATTTTGCGCAGGAGAAAAAATACCAATAAGCAGATTTTTATGATAACGGATGGCAAGCCCACCTGCTTAAAAATTGGCGGTAAATATTATAAAAACAGTTTTGGTTTAGATCGTAAAGTGGTGAATCGCTGCATTAACCTGGCAGCACAGTGTAAAAAACTGAAAATACCCATCACTACTTTCATGATTGCCTCCGACCCTTATTTGCAATCCTTTGTGCAGGAGTTTACCGAAACCAACCAGGGGAAAGCATTTTTCGCGTCCCTCGATAAATTAGGCGCTTTTATTTTTAAAGATTTTGAGAGCGGCAAACGTAAAACAGTCTATTAAACTATAGCCGGTTAGTCCGGCATTGAAATTGTAAGTAAGCTATATGAATCATTCTAAGATAAAAACCCTCGGCCAATTAAAAGCCTCCGTATACCAGAGTAAATCGGTTAAACAGGAATTACGCGATAATTTAATTGGCTTTATTCAGCGCAAAGAAAATCCCTTTTCCGGAATATTGGGGTATGAAGATACCGTTATACCGGATACAGAGCGGGCCCTACTGAGCCGCCATAATATATTATTTCTAGGGCTGCGTGGTCAGGCAAAAACCCGCATGGCACGCCAGATGGTAGAATTGTTAGATGAATATGTGCCCATTGTAGCCGGCAGTGAAATAAATGATGATCCTATTCATCCCCTTAGCCGATTTGCCAAAGATCAGATAGCCGAACATGGTGATGAAACCCCCATTCAGTGGATTCATCGGGAAGAAAGATATGGCGAAAAATTAGCCACACCGGATGTGAGTGTAGCTGATTTGATTGGTGACATTGATCCAATTAAAGCTGCCAACATGAAGCTAAGCTTTGCCGATGAAAAAGTAATTCACTACGGTATCATTCCTCGCAGTAACCGGGGCATTTTTGTTATCAACGAATTACCCGATTTACAAGCGCGCATTCAAGTGGCGCTGTTTAATATTTTACAGGAAGGGGATATACAAATACGAGGTTTTAAAATAAGGATGCCACTCGATATTTTGTTTGTGTTTACAGCTAATCCGGAAGATTATACCAACCGTGGTAGTATCGTTACCCCTTTAAAAGACAGAATTGAAAGTCAGATTCTAACCCATTATCCAAAAGATATTGATACCTCATTAGCCATCACCGAACAGGAAGCCCATTTATTGCCCGAACAAATAGGTAGGGTTACCATCAGTGATTTGGTAAAACGATTGGTAGAGCAGGTTGCTTTTGAAGCAAGATCACACGAATATGTTGATAAGAAGAGCGGGGTAAGTGCCAGACTTACGATTGCAGCCTTCGAAAATATGGTAAGTGCTGCTGAAAGAAGAGCCATTATACACCATCAGGATAATACCCAAGTATGGATCAGTGATCTGGCCGGCATTATTCCTGCGATCACTGGTAAAATCGAATTATTATATGAGGGATTTTTCTACAATATTTTCCGAATCCGGAAGTAACCAAGAAGAAAAGAAATACCGGAAAAAAATCGGCAGACGAAAAGCAACCAGAAAATCCTTACCAATCCATTATTCGTTGGTTTGATGCCGGCAATCAACTGGATATACCGGTGGATATTTCCGATGAGAAAAAAATTCAGCAATTGTATCAGGTGGATGGATTGTATGGAATGGTTAAAAAACAGTTTCCTACCATGCAGGAACGTGAGTCGGCTCTGTTGATGGAATTTATTTTATATGGTCTATCCGTTTATTCTGTAATCAGTAAAAAAATGAATGACGGCTGCATTACTTTTAATGACCTGATGGGCAGTATGATGAACCTGGGAAACCTGAATCTGGGAGATGAGGAAGATTTTTTTCCGGAGGAAGATCGATGATAATTGTTTAGAGGATTTTTTTCAACAAATCAATGGTATAATCGATTTCTTTTTTTTGGTTGTGTTTAGAGAAAGAGAATCGAACCGTTACCCGATCATCGCTGAATTGACGAAGTGCCTCAATCACATGCGATCCTTTGCTGGCACCACTGCTGCAGGCACTGCCCCCACTGGCGCAAACCTGGTGGATGTCCATATTAAATAACAACATTTCTGATTTATCCGTTTTGGGAAAGGAAGCACTGAGAACTGCATACAAACTATTTCCCGAAGGGTCTCCATTAAATCCGGTTTCGGGTATTTCTTGTAACAGTTTTTCCATCATATATTGCTTCAAGCTGGCAATATAGGCGCTGTGATCACTAAAATTTTCATGTGCCAGTTCTAAGGCCCGGGCAAAACCTACGATGCCATATACATTTTCTGTTCCGGCACGCATATTCCTTTCCTGACTACCCCCATGAATAAAGGGATGGATTTTTACCCGATCGCTGATGTATAACAAACCCACTCCTTTTGGACCATGAAATTTATGACCGGCTCCAGTAATAAAATGTACCGGCGTTTCCTGCAAATTGAAGGGATAATGCCCAACTGTTTGAACGGTGTCGCTGTGAAAAATCGCGCCATATTGCTCACATAATGCACCTACTGTTTGCAGGTTCAGCAGATTACCTATTTCGTTATTGGCATGCATCAGGGTTACCAAACATTTTCCTGTTTTGGCCTTTAGCAACTGTTCAAGATGTGCAAGATTGATATGACCATCCGGTAGCAATTCAACATAATCTAGATCTACTTGCCCGGTATGGTGTAAAAACTCGATGGTATGCAGGGTAGCATGGTGTTCGATGCGAGAACTAATAATTCGGGTACACCCCAAATCTCTTATGGCTGCGAGAATAGCCGTATTACTGCTTTCGGTTCCGCCGCTGGTAAAGAAAATTTCGGAATTGCGGGCTCCGAGTAAACTGGCAACTGATTTCCGGGCTTTTTCAATGGCCATGCGGCTTTCCCGGCCGTAACTATAGATGGAGGAGGGATTTCCAAAATGCGAGGTAAAATACGGCATCATCGTTTCCAGCACCTGGGGATCCAGCGGGGTAGTAGCAGCATTATCGAGGTATATTCTCTCCATCTGTGTAAAGTTACAAAACCTTCTGAAAGGGTTATCCCATCTTTTTAGAAAATTCATTTATGTCGTGCATTATTTTGAGCGCAATATTCGATGCGGAAGACTCCAGATTACTTTCAGAATAAATCCGGATAATCGGTTCCGTATTGCTGCTGCGCAAATGTACCCAGTCTGTTTCAAAATCAATTTTTAATCCATCTATCGTATTAACCGGGTAATTTTTATATTTTTCTTGTAAATTTTTAAAAATTTCTTGTAAGTCTAACCCTTCTTTCAACTCAATTTTATTCTTGCTCATGAAATAATTAGGGTAGGTATTTCTGAGTTGGCGGATTGTTTTTTTCTCGCGGGCAAGATGACTTAAAAAAAGTGCAATGCCTATCAGCGCATCTCGTCCGTAATGGAAGTCGGGAACAATGATACCCCCATTTCCTTCCCCTCCAATAACAGCCTTGTTGGCCTTCATGGTTTCTACCACATTCACTTCTCCCACTGCACTGGCAAAATAGTTGCCGCCATGCCGGAGGGTTACGTCTTTTAAAGCGCGGGTACTGGATAAATTGCTTACGGTGTTGCCTTTTCTCCTTCCTAATATATAATCCGCAACCGCCACCAGGGTATATTCTTCTCCAAAAAAGCTACCATCTTCGCATACAAAGCATAGTCGGTCTACATCGGGATCAACCGCAATTCCCAAACTAGCTCCTTGGTTTTTAACTGCCATGGATAGTTCGGTTAAATTTTCGGGTAGGGGTTCGGGGTTGTGCGAAAATTTTCCGGTTACTGCTCCATTCAGCAGGGTAATATTTTCAGGTGCAATACCCAATGCCTCCAATAGGGGCGGAACAGATAGGGTGCCGGTACTGTTGACTACATCTACTACGATAGAAAAATTGGCTGCTTCTATAGCTGCTTTATCTACCAGGGGATATTGCAAAATGGCTTCAATATGTTCCTGAATGGCGGAAGTATGTGTTGTAATCTCTCCCAGCTCGTCTACCGGGGCAAAATGATAAGCATCCGAGCTGGCAATTGCCAAAACAGCAGCTCCGTCGGCGGCACTGATAAATTCGCCTCGGTGATTGAGCAATTTGAGGGCATTCCATTCGCGGGGGTTATGGCTGGCAGTAATGATAATACCTCCCCCGGCTTGCTGCTGAACAACCATCATTTCAACGGTAGGGGTGGTGCTTAAGCCAACATTGATAACATCAATCCCCAGGGCAGAAAGCGTTTGCATCACCAATTGTTGCACCATTTCGCCACTGATACGGCCATCTCTACCAACCACTATTCGTTTGGCAGATCCCTGTTGCAGTAACCAAGTTCCAAAAGCAGCTGAAAAGCGAACTACATCCAGCGGACTAAGGGATATCCCGGGTGTTCCACCAATTGTTCCCCGAATGCCGGAAATACTCTTAATCAATGCCATATATCAGTATTTTAAATGCGTGCAAAGGTAATTCAATTTTTTTTGTGGGGGAAGGATGTACTTTTGCACCCTATGGTAACCGACAACTGGTTTGAGGATTGGTTTAATTCAGATTATTATCATTTACTATATAAACATAGAGATGAACTGGAGGCGGAGGGCTTTATCAGAAAGCTAATCGCCCATTTACAACCCGCTGCCGGCGCCCGGATGGTGGATGTAGCCTGCGGGAAAGGCCGTCATAGTAAAGTTTTATGTGATTTAGGATTTGATGTAACTGGAATTGATCTATCGGCTGCCTCTATAAAGGCTGCCTTGGAAGAGGAGAACGAACACCTACATTTTTATCAGCACGACATGCGCATGCCATTTTGGATTAATTATTTTGATTATGCGTTTAATTTTTTTACCAGTTTCGGGTATTTCCGAACCCGCAGAGAACATGATAACGCCATCCGATCATTGGCCGGCAGTTTAAAAAAAGGGGGAAAATTGGTAATCGATTATATCAATGTAGCTAAAGCCGCCCGTGAATTACCGCAGACTTTTCTGCAAGAGGAGTCGGATCAGATCACCTTTCAAATTGCCAAATGGCAGGATGAACTTCATTTTTATAAGCAAATTCAAATTAAAGATGCATCAGGAAGTTCACTGCGGCATTTGTTTACCGAAAAAGTAGCCAAATTCACCTTACACGACTTTTCGGATATGCTGGCATATAGTGGGTTGCAGATACAGGAAATTTTTGGAGATTACCAATTGAATCCCTTCGATGGACAACAATCCGACCGGCTGATTTTGATAGCAACTAAACAGTGATCATGTTCCTTTATACTGATTGGCATACCTCATTTGGCAACCCAATACTTACCACTATATTTACACTATGTTTTTAATGGGATCGCCCATACATAACTTGTTATTGGCAGCACCGGAATGGTTAATTCGGGCCGATAGAAAATTATTTGCCCTTATTAATCAGCAACTATCCCATCCTTTTCTGGATGCCATTCTTCCCTGGTGGCGGGAATCGATTACCTGGACGCCCCTCTATCTGTTTCTACTGATATTTGTAATTGCGAATGGCAAAAAAAGCAGTTTGCCCTGGATCGCTATGGCGGTGATAACTATTTTGCTCAGCGATCAAATCAGCAGTTCAATTATTAAACCCATTTTTGCCCGCTTGCGCCCCTGCAACGAACCGGAGTTAGCAGGTTCTGTTCGTTTATTATTAGATGGTTGTGGTGCGGGTTATAGTTTTACTTCTTCCCATGCTACCAATCATTTTGCAATTGCTGTATTTTTAATGATTACCCTGCAGAACTGGTTAAATGGCTATGGCTGGATATTTATGCTATGGGCCGGCACCGTGGCATATGGACAAGTTTATGTGGGCGTTCATTATCCGCTGGATATAGTAGGTGGTGCATTGCTGGGATCAGGCATTGGCTTTTTCACCGCCCGATTTTATACACAACGCTTAGGTGGGTTACCCTTTTTAAATAACGACCCAAATGATTAATCGTTCAACTTTTCATTGGCTGCTTTTCATTTGTTTTCTGGGATGGCTTGCCGGATTTTTTGCAGTACCCTTAATGGATATTGATGCTAGTCAATACGCCAGTATCAGTCGTGAAATGCTTGAGCGGAAAAGTTTTTTACAGGTATTTGATGTTGGAAAGGATTATCTAGATAAACCTCCTTTGCTTTTTTGGTTCTCCTCTTTTTCAATGTGGTTATTTGGCGTAAGTACTTGGGCATTTCGCTTGCCCTCTCTTTTATTTGCTATGTTATCGGTTGTGGCTACCTATCAATTGGCACGATTGTTTTACAATCAGCAAATAGCCCTGTTAAGTGCCATTGTACTGGCCTCCTCCCAGGCACTTTTTTTAATTACCCATGATGTACGATGTGATACCATGTTGATGGGTTGTGTAGCCCTTAGCCTCTGGCAACTGGCCGATTGGTATCAAAGTAATCGAAAGCGATCCTTATTCATCGCTACCATCGCTATTGCAGGTGGCATGCTTACCAAGGGCCCCATTGCATTGTTGGTACCTGCTTTTGCATTTGCCCCACATTTTGTTTTGCGAAGGGAATGGAAACCCTTTTTTAAAGTTGAATATATAGGGGTGATACTCGGCGTGGGATTACTACTAATTCCTATGTGCATAGGACTGTATCAGCAATACGATTTACAGCCGGGTAAATTAATTAATGGAATACCCATAGAGTCGGGATTGCGATTTTATTTCTGGACGCAAAGTTTTGGCCGATTTACCGGTGAAAATTTTTTCCATGAAATGAGCTATTTCAGTTTCCTATTCGAAAATATGCTCTGGAGTTTTCTTCCCTGGATCGTGTTGTTTTCTGCCGGGCTTATTTGGCGGGTGTACTTGTTGATTGTATATCGGGGAAAAATCAACTCGGCACAGGAATGGATTGCACCAGGAGGTTTTATCGTTACGTATTTGGTTTTATCTAGAAGTCAATATCAATTACCTCATTACATCTTTGTGGTTTTTCCTTTGGCCGCCATCGTAACCGCCCACTTTATATTTCAATTGTTGCAAGCAGAAGCATATAAAAAAATCAGCCGGCTCTTTACCGTTTTTCATACTATTTTATTTGCGGTACTCTGGGTAGCGCTGGTTGCCTTACTTTTTTGGGCATTCCCAACTTTACCGCTATGGGTAAAGGTACTTTCGATAATAGGAGGGTTGGTGTGTTTGGTTTTCATTTTTCGGTTACGCAAAACGCCCTATTTAATTATACTGGCCGTTTATACCACTGTTGGGGTAAATATTTTTTTAAGCACCGCTTTTTATCCGAATGTGCTGAAATACCAAATGGGCAATGATGCTGCTGCATTTATAAATCAGCAATCGTTGCCAAAAGAAAAAATGATGGTATTTGGTCCGGATGCCGGTCGCTCCCTTTACTTTTATGGCCGCCATATCTTTCCCAATACGCATGATTGGAAGTTACTAAAACCTGAACAGTACATCATTACCGTAATGGATAGTGTACCAGTGCTTCAGCAGCATTTTCCTGGCTCCCAGATGGTACATCAAGGATTTAATTATGGGGTTTCGATGATTACCCCTGAATTTCTCAATCCGGCAACCCGAGATTCGGTTTGTGGAAAGTATGCTATTGTGCAATTACCCCCCCGAAGCAAGCTTTGATGGCAATTTGTTAACTTCGTTTACTAATGATAACAGATATTCTGATAATATTGGCGTTGATTGTGTTGAATGGTCTCTTCTCGATGGTTGAAATCGCATTGATTTCATCCCGGAAAGCCCGCTTAGAATCACAAGCAGCCAAAGGCGATATAGAAGCTGCCCGGGCCCTTAAACTGGCAAATCAACCCGACGGGTTTTTGTCAACCGTACAAATTGGTATTACCCTGATTGGTGTGCTTACCGGCATTTACTCAGGTGATAATTTTAAAGCACCCCTGCAAAAATGGTTGTCGGGCTTCTCCATTTTACAGCCCTACAGTGCGGCACTTGCCACCACTCTTATAGTAGTTTTGCTAACCTATCTTTCTATGGTGCTGGGAGAATTGGTGCCTAAACGAATTGGACTCAGCAATCCCGAGCGCATTTCCAAAATGATGGCAAAGCCGATGCACATGCTGATGAAAATCACCTATCCATTTATCTGGTTACTTAGCAAATCTGCCCAATTGATTATGAAATTACTGGGTATTCATACCAATGAAAATCAGGTAACCGAAGAAGAAATCAAAGCCATTATCAGTGAGGGTACCGAGCATGGTGCTATAGAAGAAGCCGAACAGGAAATCATCGAACGGGTTTTTCATTTGAGCGACCGGAATATTACTTCTTTAATGACGCATCGTTCTGATATTATCTGGTTACCGGCTAATGATACAGTTGCCGTAGCCAAAGCAGGATTAACCGAAGTAGTTCATTCTGTTTATCCGGTTTGTAATAAAAATATCGATCAAATAGAGGGGATGGTTTCTATCAAAGACCTGTTTACCGCGCGGCCCGAACAAACCGTACAACAGGTAATGCGCCCCGCTATGTATGTACCAGAAAATCTTACGGCCTATCAAGTGCTGGAGCAATTTAGGGAAACCAAAATTCATCAGTGTTTTATTGTGGATGAATATGGATCGGTGCAAGGTTTGATTACACTGAATGATATCCTCGAAGCCATCGTGGGAGATATCCCTCAGGAAGAAGATCAGGAGTTTGAAATTATTGAAAGAGCAGACGGAACCTATCTCGTAGATGCTCAAATTCCCTTTTATGATTTTCTCGATAAGTTTGATAAAACCGAATGGATGATGGAAGGCGACCAGGAGTTTGATACGCTGGCGGGATTTATTATCCATCAATTAGAAAAAATACCCTCCACCGGCGATCTGCTGAATTGGAAAATATTTCAGTTAGAGATTGTCGATATGGATCACCACCGGATAGATAAAGTGTTAGTAACGCTAAAAAAATGATTACCCGGTTACCAGGTAAAATTTACATGGCTGGCAGGATAATCCAGCTTCTTGCTGGTTTCTAACTTCCCTTTTTTTACATGAAAAATATTGGTTTGCACATTCACAAACTCGTATAACAGGTTGCAGTCTGCCTCCAGTGTTTTTAATTGGGTGATATTGGGAATTTCAAAATAACACCAGATACTTTCTTTCTGAATCTCATACCCTATATATTGCAGCTCACAGGGTTTTCCATTAATGGTGAGGTGCAGTTTTTGACGGATATACGTACTCACCTGTTTATCCATCAAGGTTTTGTTTTTGGGATATACCAGGTCGATGGGTGTATTGGATTGTTTGCGCAGGGTTTGTTCTAGGTCTTCCGTAAATATCCGAACACTTATTTCGGCGGTGGCGGCAGATTCGTTGTGCTGGATTTCAATTACCGAAACATAAAAGGGATGAAATAGCAGCATCCACATGGCAACTAAGGGCTGAATTACTATCTTTACCATACTCGTCATGGCACAAAATTCACTAATATTTATCTTATCTACAAATGAATGATTTTAGCTTGTACCTCGAAGTTGGCTTTCAGCATATTGCCAACTTACGGGGAATCGATCATATCTTATTTATTGCTGCTTTATGCCTGCGTTATCAGTTTGCCGATTGGAAGAAAGTGTTGATTTTGGTTACTGCGTTCACCATCGGCCATTCCATCACCCTTGCGCTAAGCGTGCTGGATATTATCACCGTTTCTACCAATTGGGTGGAATTGCTGATACCGGTAACTATCTTGTTAACAGCAATCAGCAATTTGGCCGTTAAAAAGTTCACTTTTCAAACCCGTTTTCCGTTGATTTATTTCCTGGCCCTGTTTTTTGGCTGCATCCATGGTTTGGGCTTTAGTAATTACCTGAAAAGCTTATTAGGCACCACAGAACAGATTATTCCTAGGTTATTGGCGTTTAATTTAGGGCTGGAAGCCGGCCAACTGGCAATAGTATTCATATTATTAATTATTTCACTAACTGCCGTTTATGTATTTCGATGTAGCAGAAGAGAATATATTTTGTATTTTTCCGGTGCTATCGGTGCCTTGGCACTGGAAATGGCCATTCAACGTGCAAACTTCTTAATCCATTAAAATGAAAAGATTTTTACTGATTTCTTCCTTGTTTTTTGTGTACCCCTTATTTGCACAAAATATCATGAACAATCCTGGTTCTAACCATGGTAACCGGTTTGAACAATTGGGAACTATTTTACCCACTCCTAATGAATACAGAACAGCCAGCGGAGCCCCGGGTCCTAAGTACTGGCAACAACGGGCCGACTACGTAATCAAATGCGAATTAGACGAGCCTAATTTTTCTGTTAAGGGCTCTGAAACTATAACGTATTATAATAATTCTCCGGATGCACTTACTTATCTCTGGTTACAACTAGATGAAAATGAGCATAGCTCGGTGAATAATGCGAACTATCAGAGCAGTTCTAATCTGAGCCGTATGTATACTACAGGTCAGCTAGATCAGATGGCTACTGCTGGGGCTGATAATGGAAATGGAGAGATTATTAAAAAAATAACCGATGCTACTACCGGTAAGCCGCTTAGCTATCGGATTAATAAAACCATGATGCGGGTGAATTTGCCTGCTTCATTAAAGCCTGGTCAAAAATTTGTTTTTTCTATCGACTGGACCTACAAAGTAACCAACCGCTATCAATTTTTTGGAAGGGGTGGATATGAGATTTTTTCGGAGGATGCCAATGCTTTGTTTACGATAACGCAGTGGTTTCCCCGTTTGTGTGTGTACAGTGATTTTCAGGGATGGCAGAACCATCAGTTTGCCGGAACCGGTGAATTTGCGTTGGTATTTGGAAACTATTCTGTTCAAATTACAACACCGGCCGATCATGTGGTGATGGCAACCGGCGAGTGCCAAAACTATCCGCAATTGCTAACTGCTGCTCAGCAAGCTCGTTGGAATAAAGCACAAACATCCAAAGAGCCCGTTGAAATTGTAACCTTGGATGAAGCCACTGCTGCAGAAAAACAAAAAAGTAAAGCCACCAAAACCTGGGTGTTTAAGGCCGATAATGTGCGTGATTTTGCCTGGGCCTCTAGCCGAAAATTTGTTTGGGATGCCATGCCTGCTTATGTAGAAGGAAAGAAAGTGATGTGCATGAGCGCCTATCCAAAAGAAGCCTACGGTTTATGGCGCAAATATTCTACCAAACTGGTAGCGCATACCATCAAAACCTATAGCAAATTCTCTATTCCTTATCCCTACCCCGTTGCCCAAAGTATTGAGGCCAGTAATGGTATGGAATATCCTATGATTTGCTTCAATAATGGTCGTACCGAAAAAGATGGAACCTATAGTGAATCAGTAAAGAACGGAATGGTGGGCGTAATTATTCACGAAGTGGGCCATAACTTTTTCCCCATGATTGTAAACAGTGATGAGCGCCAGTGGTCATGGATGGATGAGGGACTTAATACATTTGTTCAATACCTCACAGAGGAAATGTATGACAATAAATTTCCTTCCAGAAGAGGGCCTGCATTTAGTATTGTAGACTATATGAAGTTACCCAAAGATCAGTTGGAGCCAATTATGACCAACAGTGAAAATATCATCGGTTTTGGCGCTAATGCTTATGCTAAGCCTTCTGTGGGTTTGAATATTTTGCGAGAAACCGTAATGGGTAGGGAATTATTTGATGAGTCATTTAAAGAATATGCCCGCCGTTGGGCCTTTAAACA
The DNA here is from genome assembly GCA_026391195.1 of Bacteroidota bacterium. Classification (GTDB taxonomy): domain Bacteria; phylum Bacteroidota; class Bacteroidia; order Chitinophagales; family Chitinophagaceae; genus Sediminibacterium. The sequence goes on from JAPLEI010000161.1 coordinate 69,380, forward strand.
TCCTACACCCGCAGACTTCTTCCGTACAATGGAAGATGCGAGTGGTGAGGATTTAGATTGGTTCTGGAGGGGATGGTTTTATGGGGTAGAAGCCTGTGATATTTCTCTGGACAATACTGCCGGTGGAATGGGTATGGGAGGAAGAGGGAATGCCCCAGGGGCCGGAGCTGGACGGCCCATTGCTAAACCTCTTGTGAATTCATTTGAAGATATTTCTAAAATTCGGAATCGTGCCGATAAGAGCATCTTGTTTCTTACCGATGTGGATACAACATTAAGAGATTTTTATTGGCGCTATGCAAGAGGATTAGAGCCATACGATTCAGTTACTCGTCAACCCGCCCCTGCGATGCCTACTCCCGAGCCGTTAACCGAAGAAGAGAAAGCCCGGTATGCTGGTATGCATTTGTATGAGATCAATTGCACCAATAAGGGAGGATTGTTAATGCCGGTAATTGTGGAATTTACTTTTGAAGATGGTACTAAAATGAAAGAAAATATTCCCGCACAAATCTGGCGCAAAAATGAGAATGCTGTGAGCAAAGTATTTATGACCACTAAAAAAGCCGTAAAAATTCAAATAGATCCGATGCGTGAAACAGCAGATATTAATGAAGGCAACAATACCTGGCCTCGGGTACCGGATGATTCTAAGTTTGCCATTTTCAAGGGCAGAATTCCCGGAGGAAGAGGTGGTGCACAACAAGGCATCAATCCTATGCAGGCAGCTCAGCAAAAGAAATAATCGTTTAATTTAATCATAAAGGGTTCTGGAAACAGAACCCTTTTATTTTTTTGTTATGAAACAGTTTTTCCCCCTTTTAATTTCAGCAGTTCTGTTAGCAGGAACGCTTCAGGCAGCCCAGGTAGATACTATTGAAATTTATAGTAACAGTATGCACAAGGCTATCAAAACCGTGGTGATAAAGCCTTCGGTTAAAAGGTCCACCCGTTTTCCAGTGGTATATCTTTTGCATGGTGCAGGGGGTAGTTATGCTAACTGGATTCAAAAAGTGCCCCATATTCAACAACTGGCCGACCAATATCAATTGATGATTGTTTGTCCAGATGGCGCTTCCACCAGTTGGTATTTCGATAGTCCGGTAGATTCTACTTTTAAATATGAAACCTTTGTTTCTATGGAAGTGCCGGATTATATCGACAGTCATTACAATACCATACCTTCTCGCGAAGCCAGGGCGATTACCGGGTTAAGCATGGGAGGCCATGGTTCCCTATTTTTGGCATTTCGCCATGCCGACCGATTTAGTATTTCGGGCAGTATGAGTGGGGCTTTGCATATTACGGTAATCCGAAAGGGATATAATGTAGAAAAGCGATTAGGGGATACCCTCGCCAATGCTTCTTACTGGAAAGACTGGAGTGTGTTGAACGTGATTGAGCAGTATCCAAAAGATTCGCTGCATATATTAATCGACTGTGGTACAGAAGATCGGGTATTGCCCATGAATCGCGCGGTACACGAAAAAATGTTGCGTTTAAAGATCCCACACGAATACCTCGAAAGGCCGGGGGAACACAACTGGCCTTACTGGGATAATGCAATCGATTATCAGTTATTTTATATTAATAACTTATTCAGGAGTCAGCTGAAGGAAAAGGAAGGAAAGTAGTTTTTATTGAATAACCGATTTAGTTCGGCTTTTCCCGCCAAAATTCGGAGTTTCTGGTATTTTAGGTAACACCTGTCTTTTTTTCGTACTCGTGTCTACTGGTTGAGCAGGTGCCTCCTTGTTATTTACCTGCAAGTCATCTAAATAATATTTTTCTTCGGCAATTATTTTGCCATATACGGGGTCGAAATAACGCCAGGTGCCGTGTTTAATGGAATGGCCTTCATTGCGGATAATCACTTGTTTGTATTTGTTGGCAATGCCCGGATCCGGCACCATGATAGTATCATATAATTGATCGGTTTTTCTGGGGGCCCGCCAATATTCTTCCCGTATTAGTCCTGCTACACTAAAATAGGCACATCTGCCATCTTTATTTCCATTGCGGAAAACCTCTTCGGCAATTTTATCGCCCATCAAATTATAGCTTTTCCAGGTACCTTGCTTGAGGTCATCCTTAAAATAGCCTTCTTCCTCATATCCGGGATTTCCCCTAAGCGGAGCAACCCGTATTACCCATTTACCCTGCTTCTTATCATTCATGTCTACTTTGTTAATAGAATCGCCATGAACTCCCTTAATAAATGACTTATATTGAGCCGATGCACCTGTTGAAAATAAAAGCATTCCGATTAGCCATCTACACCACATAATGAGTAAATTGTACCCTAAATTTATTATAAAAATGCGCAATGCTATTCCAAAATTATTGTTAAGCCTTGTTTTGCTCATTTCTTCTACCATTTGGGCGCAGGTGAAACCCACTTCGGCAGCAGACCGGCTATCCGTTACAGCCCAAAGAAAAGCCCTCTCCGCTCAATCACTGGTAAATCAAGTACCTTTTAGAAATGTGGGTCCAGCAGTCATGAGTGGTCGTGTAGTTGATGTTGATGTTAATCCGGCCGACCCCACTGAATTTTATGTGGCCTATGCCACGGGGGGCCTCTGGCATACTATAAATAATGGGCAGAGTTTTGTTTCCATCTTCGACTCAACTGATATTTTAACCATTGGTGATATTGCGGTAAACTGGAAGTCCCGCGCTATTTGGGTAGGTACCGGTGAAGTAAACAGCAGTCGCTCTTCTTATGCAGGTATGGGTATCTATCGCTCCAATAACAATGGTAAATCTTGGCAATACCTAGGATTACCTGAGAGCCACCATATTGGTAAAATTCTGCTGCATCCTACCGATGAATCCGTTGTTTGGGTAGCTGCCCTGGGGCATTTATATTCTAGCAACAAAGACAGGGGCGTTTATAAAACCTCGGATGGTGGCCAACAATGGAAGCAGGTGTTGTATGTAGATGAAAATACTGGTGCGGTGGATATGGAAATTAATCCTACTAATCCAAACGAATTGTATGCGGCCATGTGGTATAAAACCCGCTCTGCCTCAAACCTGGTAGAATGTGGCAAAACCAGCGGCATTTATAAGTCAACCAATGGGGGAGATCAGTGGGAATTGATTTCGGGAGAAGGGAGTGGATTTCCCAATGGTGATGGGGTAGGTAGAATAGGCGTGGCAGTTTTTCCAAAGAATCCTTCGGTGGTATATGCTATTGTTGACAATAATTTTAGACAACCAGATACGGCCAAAAAAAATACGGACACTACCCGCTATGTGTTGAGTGATTTTCAAAACCTTACAAAAGAGAGTTTTGCAGCCTTGGATAATAAAAAGTTACAAGCATTTATCAGCTCACCCCGCAATGGCATTCCAGCAAAATATACGGCTGCTGGAATTAAGGAATCTGTTGCGAACGACCGTTTTCCTGCTTCTGTTATTTGGGATTATCTGAATGATGCCAATACCGCCCTATTCGAAACCCCTATTTATGGGGCACAAGTGTATAAGAGCGTAGATGCCGGTAAAACCTGGACAAAAACCCATGAAAAAGGTATCAATCTTTACAGTACCTATGGCTATTATTTTGGTAAAATATTTGTAAGCCCAATTCAAGAGAATAAAATAGTAGTTACCGGAGTAGATGTGTTGATGAGTGCGGATGGAGGAAAAACATTCAAGAGTATCAATAAAGAAAATGTGCATTCCGATCATCACGTAGTTTGGATGAGTGCAACCAAAGACGGGCATTTTATAAATGGGAATGATGGAGGATGCAATATCACTTATGATAATGGCGAACATTCAGTTTTATTCGGTGGCTGTAGATATGGCCAAACCGTATAATGTATATGGTGGATTACAAGATAATGGTACTTGGTTTGGCTCTAGCAACACTAAGGAGAATTATCGTTGGTTCGATTCGGGTGAGAATCCCTTTAAATCGATTAATGGCGGAGATGGAATGCAAGTGCAAGTAGATTGGCGCGACAATAAAACGGTGTACAGTGGCTCTCAATTTGGCATGTATAGCCGACAAACGCTGGGAACGCCTGGAAGAGGAACATCGGTACGCCCCGCTCGCGATTTGGGAGATCCTGCTTTGCGCTATAACTGGCAAACGCCTATTTTGTTAAGCCGCCATCAACAAGATGTATTTTATTATGGAAGCAATAAATTTCATAGGTCATTCAACCGGGGAGATAGTATGGTTGCCATGAGTGGCGATTTAACCACCAATCCTGCGCAGGGTGATGTTCCCTTTGGAACCTTAAGTACTATTAGTGAAAGTCCACTTCGGTTTGGCTTACTTTATATCGGCACCGACGATGGCAATATTCAGGTGAGTAAGGATGGGGGGTATAGCTGGACGATGATCACTAAAAAATTACCGAAGGGATTATATGTAAGTCGGGTAACTGCCAGCACTTATAGTGAAGGACGTGTATATGCTAGTTTAAATGGCTATCGCAACGACCATTTTGCGGCCTATGTTTTTGTGAGTGATGATTATGGAGCAAATTGGCGGCCGATACAATCCAATCTGCCCCAGGAGCCTGTAAATGTGGTTAAGGAAGATCCTACCCAGGATAATGTGATTTATGTGGGAACGGATGGAGGCTTGTATGTAAGTATCGATGGCGGTGCCAGTTATATGATGTGGAATAAGGGATTGCCCTACAGTGTTCCTGTGCACGATTTGGTTATTCATCCACGGGAGAATGAAATTGTGCTGGGTACCCATGGGCGCAGTATTTATATTGCTTCTGTATCGGACTTACAAAAATTAGCCAAAGATCCTGCCTATCGTGAGAAGAGGGCAAAAGAAATAGCAGACCAGAAGTAATTTCATATTTGCAAAATAAAAAGCTGCGTTGTAAATACTCATGGTATTCAGCGCAGCTTTTTTAGTAACCAGGCATCTTGACCGCCTAGTATGCCCGGAAATTTTTGTCCATCATAGTACATCACTATATCCCAATCCTGGCCAAGTAGCTGTTTCATGCCCGAATAGGAATGATAGGTTCTCATTTGCCGGCTTCCTATTTTATCAGCCCCAAGGGTAAGGATACCTTGTTCGGATAGTTGCTTTTTTTGTTGATGGGTAAGCTGATGCAGGTAAGTTTCTCCGTGCGTGCTTAGCCATACCAAACCTTGGGGTTGTAATAAGCCATATAGCTTATTGAGCCAGTTAGCTTGTTCGCTGGCAGGTAAGTGGGTAAGCACGCTGAGAGCAATGATGAGGTCGTATTGCGCGGAAATTGTTTTACCTGAAGGGTCGGTGCTGCTTTGTATCCATTCTATTCCCTGAATATTGTTTTGCAGCCATTGAATGCAAGAAGGATTTACATCCCCACCCGTTATTTTGGCTCCGGGAAAATAGTCTGGTAAATGCCGGGTTACCCTGCCGGTGCCACAGCCCCAATCGAGGATGGACTGATTGGGGGAATTACTAAATACTTTGCACAGCGATACAATTTCAGCTGCGGCTTCTTGGCCGCTGTTTTGGTAGCTGTGGTAATGTAGAGAGCCTGTTTCAAATAACAGTGAATCCGGTGGCGTAGGGAATTCGGGATTATTTTTTTTGAATGCGCTATTGGATGCCTGATAGCGCAATAAATTCCAGCGAAACAAATACATTCGCACGTAAGACGAAAGTGAAGAATTGTCTACTGAATCTCGAATCATTCCGCCAAGGCTCATACATCTAGTTTGCTGATTGCAATATGGGTTTAATTGCTGTATACTTTGCTGAAATGGCTTTGATTTTAGAAGAAGTACCTGTAACCCTTACCCATTGATATGGTTTTGATGGAAAGAATAGCGCAGTTATAACTAAACTACCTTTATCAGCAAAAATTTCTATAGAACTTCTATCAACTATTAACTGCAAAGATAAACGACCGTTTGCTTGTAATCTTTTACCTCGTATGATCCGGTTAAAGGAGGGATTAAAATCTCCGGGGCCGCTTTGTAAACGATTGAGTATGATTTCTGCAGAAGCTGGATTGTATAAAAGAGAAAGGGTATCTCCCCATTTATTATTCCACTGAATTAGTTGAATGTTTTCATTTACATCAGTGGAAACTAAATCCGCATCTACTTGCATAGTATATGCAGCATCTGACAAACTGATTGTATCCTTCAACTCCTGATTGCTACCCATTTCTAAAAGCCCCGTAAATTGCTTTACTGGTTGAGAGAGTAAGTAAGAACCTTTACTATTTTTTATTAATGTGAGTTCACGAGGTATCGTCATCGCACTTCGCCAAGGATGGGTGGGTACCTGTTGCGCATATTGCCAATTGCTCATCCAGCCAATAAATACAGGGTTTTTGCCGGGGGCATCAAAATAAGTTACCCCTGCATAATTATCCGTTCCCTGGTCTACCCATTTAACCATTTCAGGTTTTTCCTCATTAAGAAAAGTTTTCCCGTTAAATGTTCCGGTAAAATATTGGGTGGCACTGCCGCCATTGGGCCCGCCATTACCAATACTTACCAATAGCACCCAAGCTTCTTTTCCAGAACTAGCATCTTGCATTTTTATCAGATCGGGACATTCCCATACACCCCCATGAGCCCCTTCTTTTTCTCCAAAACTGCTGAGGTATGTCCATGCTTTCAAATTCCGTGAACTATAAAATTCAACATGATTGCCTACTGCTAACGTCATTATCCATTTCTTTTCCTTTGCATACCAACTCACTTTCGGATCTCTGAAATCTTTTTTTCCAGGATTGTTGAGCACTGGATTAATTGCATATTTTTTCCAGGTAAAACCTCCGTCGTTACTATAAGCCATGCCCTGTGTTTGAAAAGTAACCGTACCGGCTTTTTCACCTTTGGAATCGTGATAGGTATATATCGCTATGAGGGTTTTTTCTTTCCCTTCTTGCAATCCAGCAGTATTCAAGTGATCTACAACCACACTTCCCGAAAAAATATATCCCAGCGAATCGGGAAAGAGGGCAATGGGTAAATGTTCCCAATGCAATAAATCTTTGCTTACTGCATGCCCCCAGTGCATGGGGCCCCAAATTGTACCATCTGGATAATACTGATAAAAAAGATGGTAATTGCCGCCATAATATACCAATCCATTCGGGTCATTCATCCAATGCTCCTTGGGCGTAAAATGTATGGCAGGCCGATACGGCTCTAACTTACCGGGTTGGGTTTGACCCATTAAAATACTAATTGGAAAAAAGAAAAACAGGCAAAAAAGTTGACCTATTCTTTTATTACTTATCAACTTGCCCATAGTTTTATTTTATCGGTGAGTTATTCACTACTGCGGATTACCTGCGCATTCTTTTGTGCTAATAAGGCTAATTCAGTAGCCAAAAAGCAGTGCGCCTGTGGCATTGCGGTTTCTGTGCGATTGAGGATATCATCTACCAATTGCTTCCCGAAGGGTAGGGGCTCTTTATTACAATCGATAAATCGGGTTTCTTTTTGATTTACCAGGTAAAGGTGATTGCCGCCATCCGGACCAGCAATATCCACATTCTTTCTGATTTCAATAAATCCGTCTGTTCCCAAGATGGTCAGTCTTCCATCTCCCCATGATTTTAGTCCATCTGGTGTAAACCAATCCACCCGAATATATCCGGTTCCTTTATTACCCTTAATCATCACATCGCCAAAATCTTCGAATTGGGGATATTGTGGATGGTGAACATTTCCAATTTGAGAAGCAACAATGCTGGCTTCGGTGGATCCGGTGAAAAATAAGAACTGATCAAACTGATGGGAGCCAATATCGGTGATAATACCTCCATAATATTGTTTATCAAAAAACCATTCCGGGCGGGAAGGAATACTCATGCGGTGTGGACCTAAACCAATGGTTTGAATCACTTTTCCAATAGCACCTTGTTGGATGAGTTCTCCTGCTTTTACCGTTGCCCTGTTTTCGAATCGCTCACTGTACATGATGGAGTAGATGCGACCGGTTGCTTGTTGTATTTTTTTTACAGCAGCCAATTGTTTTAGCTGGGTGATACCGGGTTTGTCTACCAGATAATCTTTACCATGTTTCATCACTTCTATTCCCAACGGTGCTCTTTCTACCGGTATGCCCGAACTCATGATCAATTGAATGCTATTATCTTCCAGTATTTCCTGTTGCGATCCAGCTAGCTTTGCCTGCGGATATCGCTTGCTGAACTCAGCTACCAGATTGGCTTCTTTGGCATAAAAAGCAACCAATTGTCCGCCCCCACGGGTTACAGCATCTACCATACCATAGATATGATTATGATTGATATTGATTACCGAAAAACGGATACGCGGATCGGCAGGTGGGGGAGGGGGAGGAGCCAATAGCGTTTCAGTTGCTGATGCACGATGACTATTGAATAACACTAATCCAGCTGCGGCTGCGGTTGTTCGGATAAAATCTCTGCGGGGATGAACTTTGTTTTTCATATTTGTTTATTGGGGGGATTGATTATTTTTTTGTGCGGATGCTACGGCTGCCCGATACGCTTCACTGGCTCCCTTTAATTTGGGGATGCTTAAACTTTGCCAGTCCTTACCCAAAAACCACCTGCCCAGGTAAACGATCTGACCCACATGATAAGGATAATGTGCCAATTGTCGCAATATCGCATCGTACACAATCAATGGTTCTTCCCGTATGGTAATGGTTTGATGCAGTTGGGCCGGTTCCAGCATTTCTAATGTTTCTAGTAAGCATTGCCAACCTTCTTCCCAAAGGTTTAGTAATTGTGCTTTTGATAAAGTGGGATGTTCTTCAAATTCTTCATCCCGTTGCCGCCAGCTTTTTTCTCCGTCTTCGGTTAAAAAGTTGGTCCATCTGCTTTTCATATTACCATGCAGGTGTTGAATGATGATGGCAATGGAATTGCTTTCCGGATTGGGTTGCACATGAAAATATTCCTCCGGAAGTATTTGCAGGGTTTGATCACCTAATTGCTTATAGGCGATAAATCGCTTGATGCAATCGTTTAGCAATTTAGTTTCTAATGGGTTATTCGTCATGGCAGTTTTCAGCAATCGTCACCACCTAATTTTGTATGCATAGGCAATGTTGAATACGGTATCCAATAATACGAAAATTCAGTGAATTTTCGGTTTCGGATTGTACTTTTCTTCAATGATAAGCCCTTAAATTAGAAAGTGTACTCCAATCGAGAAAATAAGAGGGTTTACTCATTTAGATTGATTATTATGTGCATTTAAATGGTTGAAAATTTTATGAATTTCTAGTTTTATACAAGAGGAAATGCCTGGAAAATAGATTAGAGAGTTCTTTTATGTTGAGAAGTAAAAAAATACCTACCAATTTAAAATCAACCTAATTTAACAGGACTGCTATAATAAAAATTCACATGTAATCTTTGTGTTTTGGCTCATAAAATATTGATTGCTAAAATAAAAATTGGTTTATAGTTTTTCATAAAATTACAATGCATTATCAAATTGCATTTTATCCTCCGCCTTTTTAGTGGTTTTACCGAAACGATAATTAAAGCCAATATAAAACACCTGCGCATCTCTACTGGTCAATTGATTTTGTATTAAGAATTTAGTAGTAAGATCTGCCTTTTGTTTCAAAGTACTAAATACATCACTTAACGTGGCTACAACAGATAGTTTGTTTTTCATTAGATCTTGACGTAACCCCATATTTACTACAAAAGTCGGGTGAAAAAATCCTTGTATGGTTTGTCTCCCAGACCTATAAATACAAGTGAATTGAAATAGGGTGGTTTTAGTGATGGAAGCACTTGCATTAAAGTTGGTATTACTACTCCAAATCGATTTTTTATCGGGAGCAGAAGTTGTTCCAAAATTGATGGTATTATAAAATATATTAGTACTCAAATTAGCAGTAATAGTTTTTGTTGGCTTTGCAGAAACGACTAGCTCAAAACCAGTATTCTGATCGTTCGATAAATTTTGCCTAGTGGTTAAAAAGGTAGTATCGTTCAATTTTTGAGTGATAGAAGTAAATCCATTGTATTTGTACCTATAGTAAATACTCGGCACGATAGTAAATAGCTTATTCTTAAACTGGTAGCCAAACTCTAATGAATGAATAAACTCCGGCAACAGATATGGATTACCCGCTCTTAAATTAATTGGATCCATATATTCAGGAAAAGGATTTAAATCGTCTCCCTCGGGCCTATTTACACGTTTACTATAATTTAATTGTAATTCACCCTTAGAAAGTTTATAGGATAATTGTACTGTAGGAAATATATTGAAGTATTGATTTTTTATGATTGAATCTTTAGTAACCAAATTACTTACTACGAATGATTGTTCTGCCCTCAAGCCCAATGAGTAATCTAACTCGCCACTGGTATTGGAATATGTACCATAAACTGCATGTACTTTTTGATTCAACTTAAAACGGTTAGAAGTCAATGGATTTTTAATAACCATACCAGTGGAGGGATTGTAGTTTTCCGTTAAAAAATCGATGTCTTGTTGAATGAAAGATCCTGCATAGCCGAGTTCTAATTTAGCATCTTCCCCTAATGGATTTACATAATCTACCGTGGCTTGTTGATTGTGTTCAATTTGATAGACAAAATTATTATCAGGTATAGTTTGTTTTATTGTATAATAGTATTCATTTGTATAATAATTTTTTTCATCTTCACTTTGAGATGAAGCAGTAAATTCAAACCTTACTTCTTTTCCTTCCTTGCTATAATTGTGTTGCCAATAGGCAGTAAAATCTTTTTCATTTTCTACAGCAGGCGCATAACGTTTTCTATCTAAACGTTGCGTGATTTGCATATTCTTGTCAAAAAAAGTTCGTTCATATAAATCCTTTCTTTCTAAATTAGTTTTTAAATAACTTCCAGAAAGCCCCAAGCTATTCATTGAGTCGATGGTATAGTCAAAACCTCCTCTTAATAAATGAGACAATGGTCTAGCTTTAGATCGATAATTTTCAGTATAGAAACCTGTAGTTGCTCTTGAAAGTGAATCAGTGAATTCCCGATTAGTATTACCAAAACGATTTCGTTCATCCTGGCGAATACTATAAGTAGCAAAAGTATTTAGCTTACTTGTTTTATAATTGAGATTTAAGCTTCCATTTTCTCTTTCTTTGTTACCTATATTTCCAGTAATATTCCCATTGAAGCCAGCTTTTGTATTCTTTTTCATAACGATATTAATCATACCTGCAGTTCCATCTGGTCGATATTTTGCAGAAGGGTTGGTGATCACTTCAATTCTTTCAATGGTATTGGCCGGAATTTGTTGCAATACCTCAGCCCTATTTTTCCCCATCAACGGCGAAGGTCTTCCGTTAATGAGCACCATTAATGCCCCTGAACCTCTCAAACTAATATTGCCTTCAATATCTACTTCTACCGAGGGAACATTTCGCAGTATATCACTTGCCGAACCGGTTTGAGCCATAATATCCTGTGAAGTATTGTACACTTTTTTTCCTACGGTAGAACTGAGCATATTCTTTTTTGCTGTAACACTCACCTCTTCAAGTGTATTGGAAATTAAATCCATATTGATATTACCCAACGCAATTATACTTGCATTTGAAGTAAGCAAAACAGTTTGTAGGGGAGCTATCAGTCCCATATAATTTACTGTAAGGGAATAGTTGCCGAGTGCAATACTATCTAGATTAAATTTGCCTTTTCTATTGCTGATAGCAGTTTTAATAACAACTTTATTAGTTGGTTCTAATAATTGAACGGAAGCAAATTCTAAGGGTAGTCCAGTTTTTTTGTCGATCACCGTTCCGTTTACTGATCCTGTTTTATTTTGTGCTGATAAATTGCAATAACAACTTATCAGTATAAGTATTATACCTAAAAATTTCATAAAAGCTTTATAATTACCACCAATTATACAGCCTCACCAAATTAAAATTAATTAGTGCAATGGTAGCTGTATAATCGGTGGTTTGAGTTATAATTACATTATTTTTCCTGTTGGATCGAGTTTGGCTTCTTTGGTTTTACCCTTTAAACTATATTCTATTTCGAAATAGTTCTTGCCTTCTTTAGACTCAATTTTGTACACTTCTTTGATGGTTGCTCCTGCAAATACTTTTTTGAAACCTTCCATCACTATAGCAGGTGTATTCGCTTGTGGAATGGCCATTTCGGTTTCCATCCATTCGCCTTTTCCAGAAAAATTGGTAGAGCCTTTTTTCCCGTCCATTAAAAAAGTGGCTTCATAATTATCCATCTCTTCCATTGCCCATTTTACCTCTTTTGCAGTAGGAAATTTTTGCATAAATGCTTTTTTGGCGGCTGGCGTTACTTTATTTTTTTGAGCATTTGCATTAGTGAATAATCCAATGCATGCGAATACTATTATGAAAATATTTTTCATATAATTTTATTAATTGATGTTAAAAGAATAATAGCTGTCTTAAGTTGAGCAGTAAATTGTAGATTAAGCAGCCGCCTCTATTGGGGGATGAAATATGGCAGCATGAAATTCAGTGGATGGTACTCCTGAATTAATCAAAGGAATAATTATTCTAACAAGTGGAATAGTTAAAGTCGTATACGAAATTAAAGGCTCTTGATACATTGCTCCACTTTGAATTTGTATAATTTCTCCTTTATTTGTAGGTGGAATTGTTTTTTCAGGCAAGGCTGATTCTTCTTCCTCATCACCTTCAAAACCCAGACCTAAAAATTTTTCTCCTACAAACTCTACCAGATTCATGTCTGCATCACCAGCCAAGCAAGTATTGTAAACCATTGAAAGAGAATGAGTATCGTCGAAATTTGCATAAGGCATCAACAGATTGGATGCGGCAAACAAGAGTAACAATGTTATGACTGCAAGCTTTTTCAATACTGCAATATACTAATAATTGACTAGAACTGACCCATTTACTAATTGTTAAAAAGGAATGAAGAGAAAATTATTTTTGATTTCCGCACAGTCAGCGAGTGGCGGAAGATTAAAATTTTGTTGCAGCAGCAGGTTTGGCTGTTGCAGGCTTGGGTGCTGCCGTTTTGGGTGCTGCCGTTTTGGGTGGTGCCGGTTTGGGTGCTGCCGGTTTGGGTGTTGCCGGCTTGGGTG
>JAPLEI010000161.1:82464-84565 GCA_026391195.1 Bacteroidota bacterium
TGCCGGTTTGGGTGCTGCCGGTTTGGGTGCTGCCGGTTTGGGTGCTGCCGGTTTGGGTGTTGCCGGCTTGGGTGTTGCAGGTTTTGGTGTTGCCGGAAAAGCACTCGGTTGTGAGGGTGTACTTGGAATTTTATTATTTGCTGGTTTACTATTTATGGTAGGTTGTTTAGTTGAACCTACATTATTACTGATTGATGGTTTTTCAGGTTGTTTTTTGGTATCAGCTGAACTCATTGATGCTTTAGAAAATGTTGGACGCGAGCTGTTTTGCTTCGTTTTTACAAATTCATCTGAACCTGCTTTTTTGGTTTCCGGGTGTGAGTAGGTTTTATTGTAATTACCCATATTTCTATTACTTTTTACAGTATTAGATTGTGAGCGACTTCTATTGTAATAATTATTTTTGTATAATGGTGTTCGGTAATTTCGGCTGTTATAGTAGTGTCCATGATAATGAGAGTGCCAGTGATAATGATAGCCATAATAATAATGCCAGTAGTATGGTCTCCAGGGATTCCAGTATGGTGGATAATATCCCCAATACCAAGGAGATCGCCATCTCACATAGGAAGGGGTATACATGTAGGTGATTACAGGCCAGGTTTGCACTTGTACGATTATTGTTTTTTCTACTACAATAGTTTTACCTGAAGAACTGGTAGTATTTGTAGAATATCCAGGATTGGGTGTGCTTCCTTCAGAATCTGAGGTGGATGATTTCGGTTCAATTATATAGTCTTTGCCATATAATTCTTCATCTCCAATTAGTTGAATTTGAATTTCATTGTTTCCGCTTTTGGTAACAACAAAAACAGCGACATCTTGATTTTCCTTATCATTTATGGCAACCTGTAAAATAATTAAATGTGTTTCACCATCCACATTATCTATTACTTTTATATAATCAGTTTTTTCGTCATTATTTAAATCTAAGTTATTAATTTTTGAATCTTCAGCATTGAGATTTTTTTCAAATAATTCTAAGGTTTCTGATTCTTGAAAAAGATTTAATACAGCATATAAATTTAAATTATCTCCAGGTAAATTTAGCTTTTGTTCTTCAGTGTTTTGTGCTTTTACACAAAATGAAAATGCACACAGAAACGCGATAATTAAAATTGATTTTTTATTTTTCATTTGAAAATATTTTGATAATCAAAATAGTACTTGTAGCATGTAATTTAATTAAAAGATTGAAATCTATAAGGTTTTTATTCCAATCCCTGCAATACTCCTGCAGAAACTAAACTTTGACCGAAAAAGAAAACGATTTACTTACTTTTAATAAACTGTTCAGCAGTTAGTACAATCATGTTGGCCGTTTTGTAATCTTTTACGTTTCTAGTTAATAATATAGGTACCGAATGTTCAACTGCCGTATAATACTGCAATCCATCTTCAAAGTCCTTGAAATTGGAGGATAAAGCTAGGTCTACTGTTTTGTCACTTACGGGAAGTACCGATACCAGTGTTTTAAATTGCAGTAGCTTTTTTCTCGCCTGATCAGCAGTATACTGTTTGGATAATATATAATTCAGATTTGCAAAGGATAAAGCCGAAACAAATACTTTTAATTTTCCTTCATCTGCTTTTGAAAATAAAGCCGCAGCATAAGGATAAAAGGGTTCCCGTTGAGCAAGCAAGTCGAGTATAATGTCGGTATCTACAAAAACCCGCTCCATACTTAGTATTTATTAGTGAGATAGTCGGCATATCCTTTTTTATGGTCGAATTCTTCCGGCAAATCAATTATTCCCGACAAACTCTTCACCAATGGGGTGATGTTGTTATCCGATTTTTTTTCTTGGGTAATTTGTGATAGATAGTTTTCTACCAAACCCGAAATGCTGGTTTTATTCTCTTTGGCATATTCCTTTGCCTTTTCAATAATCGACTGATTCAGCTTTAAGGTGAGTTTGGTATCCATATCATATTAATTACGTTCAAATATACAAAATCTATACGTACAAATTAATTTGGACATTCCATTTTTTGTCTTTTTCTTCTCCGCATTCTATCTTAAAAAACAAATAAATTAGGCTACAGCCTTCATGGTGTCAACGTATTTTGAATTTCGACTAATGACCGCAAAAGCCCTGCT
>JAPLEI010000125.1 GCA_026391195.1 Bacteroidota bacterium
AGACTACGCTGGGAAGAAATTTCCTTCACGAATGCGATTGATTGATTTGGAATAAGCATATCCTGCACAAAAGCGCGCAGTCCCTCCACTGTCGTTGCGGAGACTACGCTGGGAAGAAAGTTTTTTTCTATTACGCACACACGCAATCACACTCAAACCCACTCTCACTCTGTTCTTACCCGTAGTATTCCATTCGTAACTCCTGCACCCGCTTATCTTCCATGTACTCATCAAAAGTAGTGAGTCGATCAATAATGCCGCGGGGGGTTAATTCGATGATTCGGTTGGCCACCGTTTGTATAAATGTGTGATCGTGCGATGTGATTAATACTACACCGGGGAAAGTTTGACAGCCCTCATTGAAACTTTGGATACTCTCCAGATCGAGGTGGTTGGTGGGTTGGTCGAGAATTACTAGGTTAGGATTCTGCAACATCATCCGGCTAACCATGCAACGTACCTTCTCTCCCCCACTCAATACATTCGTCTTCTTTTGCACATCATCACCACTGAACAACATCTTACCCAAAAAGCCGCGAATAAAAGGCTCATCGGCATCGGTAACATGCGGAGGTACATATTGACGCAACCAATCCATCAAACTCAAAGGATCTTGAAAAAACTCCTGATTCTCGAGTGGCAAATATGCTTTTGTAATGGTAGTGCCCCACTCAAACTTACCTGTGTCGGCAGTGGCATGACCATTAATAATTTCAAAAAAATGAGTTACCGCCAGCGGATCTTTACTCAGTAAGGCAATCTTATCTCCCTTATTTATGCTGAAATTTACTTTTTCGAATAATTTTCTTCCATTCAAACTTTTACTCAATTGCTCTACATTCAATATCTGATTACCCACTTCACGCAATGGCTGAAAAATGATGCCCGGATATTTCCGGTTAGAAGGTTGAATATCTTCAATCACTAACTTTTCCAATGCCTTCTTTCGCGAAGTAGCCTGCTTACTTTTAGAGGCATTGGCAGAGAATCGGGCTATAAAGTCGAGCAACTCCTTGCGCTTATCTTCATTCTTTTTATTCTTATCACTAATCTGCCGGCTAATCAACTGAGACGACTCGTACCAGAAAGTATAGTTTCCGGTAAACACTTTAATTTTACTGCGATCTACATCCGCCACATGCGTACACACGGTATCTAAAAAGTGACGGTCGTGACTCACCACCAACACAATATTTTCGTAATCGGCCAGAAAATTCTCTAGCCAGCCGATGGTTTCAATATCCAATCCGTTGGTAGGCTCATCCAATAACAGGATATCCGGATTTCCAAACAATGCCTGTGCCAATAATACCCGCACTTTATAGTTAGAGGGGATATTTTTCAACTGCATCTGATGCATATCTTCGGATACACCCAAACTGCTCAATAAACTGCCGGCATTGCTCTCGGCTTCGTAACCGCCCATTTCGCCAAATTCTCCTTCCAGTTCTCCGGCTTTCATTCCATCCTCCTCGGTAAAATCTTCCTTGGCATAAATGGCATCCTTTTCATGCATCACTTTCCATAAGCGCTGATGACCCATCAGTACCGTATTCAACACGGTTGTTTCATCAAACTCAAAATGGTTCTGCTTTAATACCGCCATCCGCTCCCCTGGACTGATTTCGATAGTGCCTTTGTTAGGCTCAATTTCTCCGCTGAGTATCTTTAAAAACGTAGATTTTCCGGCACCATTGGCTCCAATTACCCCATAGCAGTTTCCCTTTACGAAGTTGATATTCACCTCATCGAACAATACCCTTTTACCAAATGCCAGGGTAATATTTCTTACACTAATCATAATTCAATAACTGTTTTCGCGGCAAAAGTACGATTTAGCAGTCGATTACGGGCCAGGAATCAACATTTTAGGGGCTTTAACAGTTGATTTATTGAGAAATTTGTAGTTTTGATTATCCTTTTTACCTTATGAAACCCAACCAACCAACCAACCCATCCCGCCGTGCTTTAGCGCGCCGCGAATTTCTTCAAAATATTTCCCTGGCCACACTGGCCGTTTGGGGCGCCCCATTTACATCCCTTACCGCCAGGGATGTTGCCGATTTGCAGGATGACGTAGTAATGCGCTTTGCCGTTGCTTCCGATATCCATTATGGGCAACCTGCCACGGCTTATCGCGAAATGACGCAAACCGTTTTGAAACAGTTGAATCGTTTCCACCTCGATTTCCCATTAGAATTTTGCGTTTTCAATGGCGATCTGATACACAATGAGCCTCCCCTGCTTACGCAAATAAAAAATGAGTTCATGCAGCTGAGCATGCCTTGGTATGTTACCCGGGGAAACCACGATATGGTTACCGCCAAAGATTGGATAGATACTTTTGGGTATCCCCTTAATCATACCGTTACCCACCAGCAATCGCTTCTGATATTGGGCGACACCAGCAACGAGAAAGGCACTTATCTATCCCCCGATTTAGTTTGGTTGAAAAAGCAGTTAGACAAGGGCAACAAATACAAACATATTTTTCTGTTTTTACATATTCCTCAAGCACCCTGGACGCCCAATTCGGTAGATACGCCAGCATTTTTTGAAACAATCAAAGGCTATCCAAATCTGCGGGCGGTATTTCATGGCCATGAGCATGATCAAGACGGATTCCGAACCGAAAGTGCCATCCCCTTTATTTTTGATGCGCATGTTGGTGGCAACTGGGGAACTCCTTACAGAGGATTTAGGGTGGTAGAACTACTTAAAAACAACAGTTTTGTTTCTTACATGATGAACCCAAGTGAGAAGTTGAAGGAAGAAAAATGGAAGATTTATTCCTAGTAAATTTTACCAAGTACTGCGGGCGCTAACTGGCGTATCCAAAGTATCTATCCGCCCACTCAGAAACTGATAATAAGCAGTAATGGCAATCATAGCAGCGTTATCGGTGCAATATTCAAAAGCAGGTACATAGGTTTTCCAGCCCTTTTCTTTTCCTAACTCCTGTAAGGCTTTCCGTAAGCCACTATTTGCACTTACTCCTCCGGCAATACAAATCTCTTTCACCCCCGTTTGCTCAACAGCCAGTTGTACATTCCTCATCAGCATAGCCACAATGGTATGCTGCACCGAAGCACAGAGATCATCCAGATGCTGCTCAATAAAATCTGCCGGCTGCTTTTGCAAAAAATACAATACCGAAGTCTTCAAGCCACTGAAAGAGAAATTGAGTCCGGGCACCCTGGGTCTGGCAAACTGAAAGGCTAGGGGATTTCCCGATTGGGCATATTTATCTACCAATGGTCCACCCGGATAAGGCAACCCCAACAGTTTGGCAATTTTATCAAATGCTTCTCCAGCCGCATCATCAATGGTTTCTCCAATAATTTCTAATTGAAGTGGACTATGCGCGAGCACTAATTGTGTATGTCCACCACTTACGGTTAAGCAAAGAAAAGGAAAGGAAGGAGGGGTTGTTCCAATCAGATTTGCCAGCACATGGGCCTGCATATGGTGCACAGCCAGCAATGGTTTCTGTAAAGAAAGGGCCAGCGATTTGGCAAACTGGGCTCCCACCAATAAACTACCTATTAATCCGGGAGCAGCCGTAAAGGCTATGGCATCTATTTGTTGCAAAGCCTCCTGTCGATTCATCTCAGGAAATGCTTGCACGAGGGCACTATTTACTACCGGAACTATCTGCTGAATATGTGCACGACTGGCCAGTTCGGGTACTACCCCACCATACTGCTCGTGTACTTTTTGATTGGCAATAAAATTAGAAAGTATCTGTCCATCCCGGCAAACAGCCGCAGCAGTTTCGTCGCAAGATGATTCGATGGCCAGAATGGTTGCAGACATGATTGGGAATTTTCAAATGCCCTGCAAAGGTACAACCAATCTGGTAAGCAGGGTTACTTGCTGCGGATGGCCACTACCGGGTCCATTTTAGCAGCGATAGACGCAGGAATAATTCCGGAAGCAATTCCCAAAACAATACAAATACTAAGGGCTAAGAAAATGATGTTAGGAGCAATAATAATGGGAAAAGGAAGAAAACTACTCAACGCCAGGGTTAACAACCAAACCATCCCCAAACCTATTAATCCGCCAATTACACATAAAAAGGCACTCTCTAAAAGAAACTCGGTAAGTATCGTTCTGCTTTTTGCACCCAGGGCTTTTTTGAGGCCAATTTGACTGGTTCTCTCCCTTACGGTAACAAACATAATATTGGCTACCCCAAAGGCGCCCACAATCAAGCTAAGTCCAGCAATCGCCCAACCGCCAGCAGAAACCTGTCCAAAAAAACTAGTAACCTGCTCGGCAAACATGGCCACATCATTGCACGAAAAATTATCTTCTTGGGAAGGACTGAGTCTACGGATTTGCCGCATAATTCCCACCAGTTCATCTTGAAGGGCCGCAGAGGGAACACCTGCTTTGGCCTGTACCATAATTTTAGGACTATTATTTTCCGGATCAAATACACTGGCAAAATAGCGATAAGGAACAATAACTGTTTGATCAAAATCAAAGCCACCCACTAAACTTTGTCCCTGCTTTTTTATTACTCCTTCAATTTGCAATTTCCGCCCATTGTATCCAATTGTTTTACCGAGGGATTTTTCAGGACTCCCATATAATTCGGTAGCTACTTTATCGCCAATTACACATATAGGCGATCCCCGCTCAAAATCGGCGTCGGTTAGATATCGACCTTCTGAAATGTCGATGGTTTGAATTTTATTGAAGTCTTCGGTTGGACCGTAGAGATTGATATTAGATAAAATATTGTCTTTGTAGTCAACATTCACATTTCTATCCACCATAAAACAAATGGATGAAAAGAGTTGACTTTTGTCCTTTATGAATTTCATCTCTTCGAACTTCATATTGGGCCGCTTCAGAAATTTCCACCAGGGATAATCGGGTCCACCGGCATAGTTCCATTTATCGATATAAATGGTGTTATTTCCCAGCGATTTGATATCGGTTTGCACTTTTTGTTCCAGGCTATTAACAGTGGCCAGTACGCCGATAATGCAGAAAATACCGATGGTTATACCAAACAGCGACAAAAAAGTACGGAGTTTATTGGCCCAAAGTTCTTGGGTTGCCATTCGGAGGCTGGTAAACAGAATATTCAACAATTTAACCATACCACAAAAGTACAATGCCCCCGGATGTGGGGGGCAAAAATTATGTAAACGGCAAAAAAACTGTGTAAGGTATCGAAATCAGGGAGGGGTATCGGCTGCACATTCCATAAAGTATATAAAAAGAGGGCGGAAAGTGGAAAGAAAAAAAAGAGGAATTACCCTTGGCATTGTATCCTGTAGTATTTTTGCACCCAATTGAATAAATCCTCATAACTATGGCATTGAAAAACGTGCTCACTTCTTCGGTTGGTAAAAAATTAGTGATGGGTTTTACCGGCATTTTTCTCATTCTTTTTTTAGTGGTACATGCGGGGCTGAATGCCTGTATCTGGGCCAACGACGGAGGAGAAATGTTTAACAAAGCCGCCCATTTTATGGGAAGCAATATGGTACCACGCATCCTGGAAATTGGTTTGTTTGGCGGTATTTTCCTACATATCATTCAGGGATATCTGCTAACCCTCGACAATCGCAGCAAAAGAGCCATTGGTTATGAAGTGGATTATAGTAAGGGCAGTAAATGGTATAGTCGCAGCATGGCAATTCTGGGAACTATCCTGCTATTGTTCTTTATTCTACACTGGAAACATTTTTGGGTGCCTTCTCGTTTCACCGGTATCCCCTTTGAAGCCACGCTCTCCAATGGATTGCAGGTGCATGATGTATTTGCCCTGATGAAGGATACTTTCAGCGAAGCCTGGGTAGTGATTGCCTATGTAATCAGCTGCGGTGCCCTAGGATACCACTTGGCCCATGGATTTCAGAGTGCTTTTAAAACCATTGGCGTGCATAACCGCCGATACCATGCGATGTTATCGGCTGCGGGACTGGCATTTTCCATCGTAATTCCCGGATTATTTGCATTGATGCCCCTAAGTTTTTACTTCGGCTGGATAAACTAATTATTACCATTGTAAACCTACTCTTACTTATACCAAGAACCCTACAAACTGAACCAATATGTTAAAATTCCTGCAGGACCCCTGCCAGAAAAGTGGACAGATTATAAAGGACATTGCAAGCTGGTAAATCCCTCTAATAAAAGAAAGCTGGAAGTGATTATAGTAGGAACCGGATTAGCCGGGGCTTCAGCTGCCGCCTCACTGGCCGAGCTGGGCTATCAGGTAAAGGCATTCTGTTTTCAGGATTCTCCCCGTCGTGCGCACTCCATTGCGGCACAAGGGGGTATCAATGCTGCCAAAAATTATCAGAATGATGGAGACAGCATCTTCCGCCTGTTTTATGATACCATCAAAGGGGGCGACTACCGGGCTCGTGAGGGTAATGTGCATCGCCTGGCTGAAGTAAGTGGAAACATTATCGATCAGTGTGTGGCTCAGGGTGTTCCCTTTGCCAGAGAATATGGCGGATTGCTCAGCAACCGATCATTTGGAGGTACACAGGTTCAACGTACTTTTTATGCAGCCGGACAAACCGGTCAGCAATTATTAATAGGTGCCTATCAGGCATTGGAGCGGCAGGTGGCCCTCGGAAATGTGAAAATGTATAGTCGCCACGAAATGCTCGAACTGGTAACCATTGATGGCAAGGCCCGCGGTATCATCGCACGCGATTTGGTGAGTGGAGCATTAGAGCGCCATTTTGGTCATGCGGTATTACTTTGTACAGGTGGTTATGGCAATGTGTTTTACCTATCTACTAATGCCATGGGTAGCAATGTTACTGCTGCCTGGAAAGCGCACCGCAATGGCGCGTATTTTGCGAATCCTTGCTTTACACAGATTCACCCTACCTGTATTCCGGTAAGTGGCGACCACCAGAGTAAACTTACCCTGATGTCGGAATCGCTTCGCAATGATGGTCGTATCTGGGTGCCGGCACAAAAGAATGATACGCGCAAACCCACCGATATTGTTGAAAACGAGCGCGATTATTATTTAGAAAGAAGATATCCCGCATTCGGTAATCTGGTTCCCCGCGATGTAGCCTCTAGAGCTTCCAAAGAGAGATGTGATGAGGGCTATGGAGTAGGTACCAGTAAACAAGCCGTATACCTCGATTTTGCTGATGCAATTATCCGCTATGGAAAAATTGAAATTAGCAAAGAAGGAAAGAGCAATGCTACACAAGAAGAAATCATTGCACTGGGTAAAGAAGTAGTGAAGGAAAAATACGGTAACCTGTTCGACATGTACGAAAAGATTACTGGAGAAAATCCTTACGAAGTTCCTATGCGCATTTATCCAGCCGTGCATTCTATTCCCGGATTATATGCATTAGGGGAAGCCAATTTCTCCGATCATGGTGCAAACAGACTGGGTGCTTCCGCATTGATGCAGGGATTGGCAGATGGCTATTTTGTAATCCCTTATACACTCGGAAATAATCTGGCAGATGAGATTTATAACAAGCCGATTGCAACTTCTCACCCTGCTTTTGAGGAAGCAGAAAATAAAGTAAGTGAGCGCATCCAAAAATTGATGAGCATAAAGGGAACGCAAACCGTAGAAAGTTTTCATAAGCGGCTCGGAAAAATCATCTGGAATCAATGTGGTATGGCACGAAGCGAAAGTGGATT
>JAPLEI010000074.1 GCA_026391195.1 Bacteroidota bacterium
ATTTATCAGCACCCGATTCGGCACATACTATTCGAATAGATGCCTCTATAGAATCTGGTGGAACCGATACGGGATTGAATCCCAAAAAATTATTACTGGGCTCCCTTTGCGGGTGCAGCGGCATTGATGTAGTTGAAATTTTGAAGAAAATGAAAGTGCCCTTTGAAAAAATTGAGATAACTGCTTCTGCGGAGCAAACCGATGAAACCCCCAAAACGTTTCGGTTCATTCACATGATTTATAAAACAGATGCAGCTGCGGAACATGCCGACAAAGTAGCCCGGGCTGTATCTCTATCGCACGAAAAATATTGTGGCATTTCCGCTATGCTGGCAAAGCATTGCCCGATTACGTATGAAATCGGAACTGTATAAGCTGATATTGAATCTGATTTACCCCTTAAACTCAACAGTCTGAACAAAGCGCAACAAAACTTCCGGCTGCAAAAATTTATTACCGCAGGAGGTGTTCTGCTGCTGATCGCCAAAATAGTGGCCTATCAACTAACCCATTCCTTAGCGATATTAACCGATGCGTTGGAAAGTATTGTAAATGTAGTAGCGGGACTGGTGGGATTATACAGCTTATATGTGGCCGCCAAACCGCGGGATCTGGATCACCCCTATGGGCATGGCAAGGCCGAATTTGTTTCTGCCGCTGTAGAAGGCACCCTAATAGTTGCCGCAGGGGTGATGATTATTTTTGAGTCTATCCAAAATTTTCTCCATCCTCTTCCCCTTCAACAACTGGATATCGGCTGCTGGATTATTGCTGCAACTGCTGTGCTGAATTATGCGGGGGGTGCACTCTGTTTGCGCATGGGCCAAAAAAATAAGTCGCTGGCACTGGAAGCAAGTGGAAAACACTTGCAGATGGATACCTACTCTACGCTGGCTATATTAGTGGGTTTATTGATTATGTTAACTACCGGACTTACTTGGATAGACCAGGCAGTAGCATTGGTGATGAGTGTATGGATCATTTACAATGGCTACTCAATTATTCGCCGATCACTGGCAGGCATTATGGATGAGGCGGATAGTAAATTACTGGAACGATTTATTGTATTGCTCAACAAGAATCGGAGAGAGCGATGGGTCGACTTACATAACCTGCGGGTTATTCAATATGGTGCTTTGCTGCACATCGATTGTCACCTCACCGTTCCCTGGTACCTGAATGTGCATGAGGCGCACCAGGAAATTGATGAGTTGGCCAAGTTGATTGAGGAGGAAATGGGCGATAGCATAGAATTATTTGTGCATACAGATGGGTGCATGCCTTTTAGTTGTACCGTTTGTTCAATTGCAGATTGTAAGGTTCGGCAGCAAGCCATGGTTAGCCGGCCCGAATGGACCTTACAAAATATCTTGTCGAATGAAAAACACCGATTATAAAATGTCGCATTACCTTTGCAATTATTGTAATACTTGTAGCCGTTAACCCCATTAAAGCAAATAACATGTTAAGCCGGAAAGAATACCAAGCCGCCCATCAGGAAAGATTTTTAGACGAATTATTAGAATTGCTGCGCATACCCAGCATCAGTGCCCGTTCGGAGAACAAATCCTATATGCAGGAATGTGCCGAGCTGGTAAAAAAGCGTTTACTAGAAGCAGGCGTAAACAGTGCTACTATATATCCTACCGAAGGGCATCCGATTGTGTATGCCGAGAAAATGATTGACCCAAGTAAACCAACCATTTTAGTATATGGTCACTACGATGTTCAGCCGGCTGATCCGCTTGAATTATGGACCAGTGGCCCCTTTGAACCCGAAATCAGAGATGGCAAAATATTTGCCCGAGGAGCCTGTGACGACAAGGGGCAGTTTTACATGCACGTAAAGGCATTGGAGATGATGACTAATACGGGTACATTAACAGCGAACGTAAAGTTTTTAATTGAGGGAGAGGAAGAAGTGGGTTCTCCTAATTTAGCAACCTTTGTAATCAACAACAAAGATTTACTGAAAGCAGATGTGATATTAATCAGTGACACTTCGATGCTGAGCATGCAAACTCCGTCCATAGATGTAGGGGTTCGTGGACTTAGCTATATTGAAGTAGAAGTTACCGGACCTAACCGCGATTTACACAGTGGGGTTTATGGGGGGGCAGTTGCCAATCCAGCTACTATGCTTGCTAAAATGATTGCTGCATGCCACGACGAAAACAATCATATCACTATTCCCGGCTTTTACGATGATGTGCTGGAGGCCAGTGATACAGAAAGAGCTAAAATGGCATTGGCGCCTTTTGATGAAAATGAATACAAGCAAGACTTGGGTATTCAGCATCTTTGGGGCGAAAAGGGATACAGCACCCACGAAAGAACAGGCATTCGCCCTACGCTGGAAGTGAATGGCATCTGGGGAGGATACACCGGTGAAGGGGCCAAAACGGTTTTACCCTCTAAAGCATTTGCTAAAATATCTTGCCGGTTGGTTCCCAATCAATCTTCGGCAGTGATTACCGAAAAAATCATTCGCCATTTTCAATCCATGGCTCCGGAGGGCGTTACCGTAACAGCTATCGAACATCATGGAGGTGAGCCCTATCTTACCCCTATTGATTCACATGCCTATCGCTCTGCTGCCAAAGCCATAGAAACTACTTTTGGCAAAGAACCCATCCCCGTAAGAGGAGGAGGCAGCATCCCCATTTGTTCTTTGTTTGAAAAAGAACTGGGATTAAAAATTGTTTTTATGGGGTTCGGTTTAGATAGCGATAACCTGCATAGCCCGAACGAAAAATACGACCTCGTTAATTATTATAAGGGAATAGAAACCATTCCTTATTTTCATCAGTATTTTGCCGAGGGGCAATAAGTTGATCGCGCTATGGAAAAAGAAAAGTTGCGAATAGACAAATATCTGTGGGCGATTCGTTTATTTAAAACCCGCTCACAGGCTGGTGATGCCTGTGATAAAGGTCGGGTTAAAATAGGGGGCTTGTCGGTAAAGGCTTCAAGAATGGTAGTAATTGGAGATGTGTATGAAGTAAAAACGGAAACGCGCAAATGGGTTGTTCGGGTAACTGGGCTGCTACTTACCCGTAAAGCCTATAGTGAGGCCATTTTGTTTTATACAGACGAAACCCCGGCGGAAGAACTTGCGGCCATTCAATTTAATGCAGCTTCTTTTCAAACCGGAAAGCGGCTGAGCAAAATTGGAAGACCCACCAAAAAAGAACGCAGGGATCTTGGCGACTTTATGGATCCGGGAGTTAAAGAATAAAGTTCGTTATCTATAATGGCAATGATTTGATATATGCTGCATATTGATATTTTAACAGTAGTACCTGAATTGTTGGAAGGCCCATTCAGTCACAGTATTCTGAAAAGAGCACAGGATAAAGGTTTGCTTACTGTAAAAACCCATAACCTGCGGGAATGGGCAATTAATAAGCAAATGCAGGTAGACGACTATGCTTTTGGGGGAGGTGCTGGAATGGTATTAATGTGTGAGCCGCTGGCAAATGCCATTGAAAGTTTACAACAGGCAGGTGCCTATGATGAAATTATTTACCTAACGCCAGACGGAAAAAACTTTCAGCAATCTATGGCCAACCGGCTTTCTATGCTCAACAGGTTGTTGTTGATTTGTGGACACTATAAAGGAATTGATGAAAGAATCAGAACCCAATATGTAACCCTCGAAATCTCGATTGGAGATTATGTATTGAGTGGTGGCGAAATTGCAGCCGCCGTAATCACGGATAGTATTGGCCGACTAATCCCCGGTGTTCTGAATGATGAAACTTCTGCTTTATTCGATTCGTTTCAAGATAACCTGCTGGCTCCGCCTGTATATACCCGGCCTGCCGATTTCAGGGGAATGCAGGTTCCTGAAATTTTATTACAGGGCGATCCCAAGAAAGTAGCAGAGTGGCGTTTTGAACAATCTATCCAAAGAACTCGAGAAAGAAGACCCGACCTGCTGGACAAAGAATAAGGAAATCTGATTCCACTTATACGCTTCCTTTACCTTATAACCCATTTTCTTTTCTGTATTCAATATTTGTTTCACTTTTGCCGTTTATTAGTACGCTGTTACTCCATGGGAATACTTATTAGACGTTTTTTATATATTTTACTGCTGTTGCCGTCTGTTCGGTTAGGCGCGCAGGCGTTGGATGCAGCCTATTTGCAAAGTAAGTTTCAGCTTCATATTACCAAATCAACTGGCCAAATTACCTTAGACGGTGAATTTAATGAGCCGGTATGGAAAGAGGCAGAAGCTGCCGGGGCATTTCACAAGAAATATCCTACCGACGTAGGTACGCCCAAGAAAAAAACGATTGTGCAGGTATGTTACGACAGTAAATTCATCTACTTCGCTATTACAGCCTGGGATTCAGGAAAAGCCCTGATACAAAGTTTGAAGAGAGATATGGGGCACGATGGGAATGATGGGGTAGGCATTACCCTAGATCCTGGGAATGAAAAAACCAATGGCTTCTTTTTTACCATCAATGCATTGAATGCACAAAGTGATGATCAATTAAAAATTGGTGACGAAATGCCTACCTGGAGTTGGGACAGTAAGTGGTTTTCGGAAACCAAGATATTTCCAGACCGCTGGACGGCTGAAATTGCCATTCCTTTTAAAAGTATTCGGTATTCGGCAGAAAAACTTACCTGGGGCGTAAACTTTGTACGCAGCGATCCCAAATCGAACGAGTTTTCTACTTGGACGCCCGTTCCTGTTAATTTCAAATCGATGAATTTGGGATTTACCGGTGCGTTAATATGGAAGGAGCCCCCACCGCAAACCGGAAGCAATTGGGTATTTCTTCCTTACCTAACCGGAGGATTATCTACCGATCGAGAGAATGGGGTAGCAACAAAAGCTACATTCAATGGGGGTTTTGATGGTAAATTAGCCCTCAATTCCTCACTTAATATGGATGTGTCGGTTAATCCTGACTTTTCTCAGGTGGAAGTAGATCAGCAGGTTACCAACCTTACCCGTTTTAATATATTTCTTCCCGAAAGGCGAACCTTCTTTTTAGAGAATGCCGATTTGTTTGCCGATTATGGTATTCCGCCCATTCGACCATTTTATTCCAGGAAAATAGGGTTAGATCAGGATGGAAACCGAATACCGATTTTAATGGGTGCCCGGGTTTCCGGAAATATTTCTAATTCAACCCGAATTGGCTTTATGGATATGCAAACCGGTGCCCAGGATGGATATCGGCCGGAAAATTATATGGCAACGAGTGTAAGTCACCGCGTATTAAAAAGGTCGGTAATCAAAGCCTATTTTTTAAACAGAGAAAATTTTATCAGCAGTGCAGAAAAAGCAGCAAACCCGCTGAATGCCTATGGTCGTAATGCTGGAACTGAATTTAATTATATCAATAATACCGGGAAGTGGAATGTTTGGGCGGCGTATCATCATTCGTTTAAGCAAAATATCACGCAGGATAATCATTACATGAATGCAGGCTTTCAGTTCACCAACCGGCACTGGGGAATTGTTACCGATATGGGAACTGTGGGAACCAATTATTATACCGACATGGGTTTTGTAGCACGAATAAATAACTACGATGCGCTTAAAGATACCGTTGTTAGAATGGGATTTAAGCAACTATACAACGAAATCAGTTATCGGTTATTTCCCGAAAAGGGCAATGTGGTGCAGCATGTAATGAAGTTTACCACTTTTGTTGTTTTAAATCCAGACTATACGCATAATGAAACCAATCTGGAGGCCTCCTATAATATTACCTTCAAAAATACCAGTGGCATTGAGATAACTGGAACGCATAATCGGGTGGATATGCTGTATCCTACTTCTTTCACAGAAGGTACGCCACTACCGGTAGGTAAATATGATTTTCAACAATTGGAACTAAGTTATCAAACTGATTTCCGCAAACCAGTAAATGTATTAGTAAAATTAGCCGGAGGTGAATTTTATAATGGAAATTACCAAAGTGTTCGAACAGTAGTGGGCATCCGCCATCAACCCCATATCAATGTTGCACTTCAGGCAGAATACAATCGCATACAATTACCCGGTGCTTATGGAAGTACAAAGCTTGTGTTGATTGCCCCTCGCATTGAGTGGAACTTCAACACCCGTTTATTTTGGACCACTTTTATCCAATACAATACACAACGGAACAATTTCAATATTAATTCCCGGCTGCAATATCGCTTCAGACCTATGAGCGATTTATATGTGGTATATACCGACAACTATTTTGTTACGCCGGTGATGACCAATAAAAATCGAGCCCTGGTATTCAAGTTAAGCTACTGGATCAATTAATCAGTTACTACTTTTTTATACCAATTACAGGCAACTGTTTTTCATTAATCATTTTGTTCAGCGAGGCAACATCGGTTGTTATAACTTTCTTCAGTTTGTCTATCTGCACATCTGCCTGTGCGGCCAAATCGGCGTATGCTTCTTGAGCCTGTTTACTGGGCGCATTTTGTCCGCTCGCTGCAACTCCGTATAATCCTGCTAACTTATCATTAATACGGATTGGGAAATTCAGTACGTCTTGACCGCTTTTTGATTTGGTTTGATACAGGGCTTCTTCAATAGATGTAAGCTGCTTCTGAATACTGTCGGCCATTTTTTTGATTTCTTTGGTATTGTCGCCCTCTATTCTGGATGTGAATTCCGTAATTTGACCACGGAGTGATCGAATATCTTTAATTGAGTTTTGTACCTGATTAAATTTATTTCTTACCTGTAATAAAAAGTCCAGTTGGGCATCATAATCAGCTTCGGTGATTGCGTAGTTTGGATTTGCTTTAATTACAAATGGCACCCAAGCCGAATCTTTTCCCAGTGTGAACTTAGCTTGATATTTTCCTGGGGCCGCTTTTGCTGAACCTATACCGCCATTCCAAAGAATCATACCCTCTGTTTTTTCACCGGGGGGATAATTCATATCCCAAATAAACTGATTCATACCTGCGGCATACTCGATTTTATCATTTACCTCTTTGGCAGATTTACTGAAGGATTTTATGGGTTGATTCTTTTTATCGTAGATAGTGATTTTCAAATTAGCCGTATCCAATCCTTCGCGCAGGAAATAATTGAATACTACTCCGGATGGCGGATTTTCACCCATGTTAGCTAAGGGTGCACCTCCCCCTCGGTTTCCTCTTCTGCCGCCCCCTTCGGAGCGAAAGGCATCATTTACGGCAAAAACATGCCAGTTTTTGGAGGCGATTGCGGTATCTTTTTGCTGAACAATACTTAAATCATCCAACGCCCAGAATGCCCTTCCCTGGGTAGCCACAATCAGGTCATTTTCCTTGATGGTTAAATCTGTAATAGGCACAATTGGCAAATTGAGTTGAAATTTTTTCCAGTTAGCCCCATCATCATAGCTAAAATACATGCCATATTCTGTTCCGGCATACAGCAGTCCTTTGCGAACTTTATCAGCCCTCATAGCTCGGCTAAAATGCATATTGTTGATGCCGCTTACAATTTTTTTCCATGTTTTGCCATAGTCGTAAGTTGCAAAAATATAAGGAGCGAAATCATCCAGCTTGTATCGGGTGCCTACAATATAGGCAGCACCCTTTACAAAGGGATTCACTTCAATACAATTCCACATCATCCACTTGCCGGCTTCGGGTGGCGTAACATTTTCCCAGTTTTTGCCGCCATCTCTGCTTATATGGATAAGACCATCATCACTACCTGTCCATAACAAATCTTTCTCCAGTGGCGACTCGGCTGCTGTGAAAATGGTACAGTAATATTCTACGGAAGTATTATCCTTGGTAATGGGTCCACCACTAGATGCTTGTTTAGATTTATCATTGGTTGTTAAGTCTGGACTAATCATTTCCCAACTCTGCCCTTCATTTTCGGTTACAAATAGATGGTTACCGCCGGCATAGAGTTTTTTGGGATTATGGGGCGAAAAGAAAAAGGGGAAGTTCCATTGGAAGCGGTATTTAAGTACATCCGCACCGGCGCCCATGGGATTATCGGGCCATACATTGATGGCACGGTTTTCACCGGTTCTGTGATCTAGGCGGGAAAGGTAGCCGCCATAATTTCCTCCATATACGATTTCTGGATTCAGGGGATCTGCTTGCACATAGCCACTTTCTGCTCCGGCTGTTACATCCCAGTCGCGTTGGGTAATGCCGGCACCGCTGGTTTTACTGCGGATACGAACGGTAGAGTTATCCTGTTGCGCTCCTAAAATTCTATAGGGATAGGCATTATCGGTTGAAACCCGGTAGAATTGAGCCGTAGGCTGATTGTCGGGTGAACTCCAGTTATTTCCTCCATCAAACGAAACCTGAGCGCCACCATCATCAGCAACAATCATTCGATTTCCATCCTGCGGATCTATCCAAAGATCGTGGTGATCGCCATGGGGTGTATTAACGGATTGAAAGGTTTTACCACCATCGCGGCTGCGCATGAATTCAACATTGGGGCAATACACCAGGTTTTCATTGGCAGGGTCTACAAATACTTTTGTGTAATACCAGGCGCGTTGCCGAATATTATTATCGCTGCTGGTGAGCGTCCAGCTTTCGCCGGCATCTGTGCTAACAAATAAACCACCTGCGGCATTCTCTATAATAGCATATACTTTATCTGTGTTGGAAGGAGCCACGGCAACCCCTACAATTCCCCAAACCCCTTTAGGCAAGCCTTTTTTGCCAGAAAGAGGCACCCAGGTTTCCCCACCGTCTGTACTTTTATATAATCCACTGCCCGAGCCACCGCTTTCCATGCTATGCGGACGGCGGATAACTTCCCACATACCTGCATATAAAACACTGGGATTTCCTGGTTCCATAACCAAATCTGAGCATCCGGTTTGTTCATTTACAAACAAGGTTTTCGTCCAGGTTTTTCCCCCATCCGTTGTTTTAAACACCCCCCGCTCCACCGATGGTCCGAACAGGTGTCCGATTACCGCTACCCAAACCGTTTGTGGGTCTTTTGGATGCACCAATATGCGCACAATATGTCGGCCCTCTTTTAATCCCAGATTTTTCCAGCTTTTTCCGGCATCATCGCTGCGCCACATGCCACCTAATCCTTCGGAAACATTTCCCCGCATGGTATTTTCTCCCTCGCCTACATATACCACACTCTCATCAGAGGGAGCGAGTGCTACGGAGCCGATGGTACTTCCAAAATATTTGTCGGAAATGTTTTTCCAATTGCTACCACCATCCATAGTTTTCCAAACACCGCCCCCGGTAGCACCAAAATAAAATGTATTCTTGTTTACACGGCTGCCTGTAACCGCGGCACTTCTGCCTCCGCGAAACGGACCTACTTGCCGGTATTTTAATTTGCTGAATAGCACATCTGCCTCATCGGATGCTGGAGGCGTAACCGTAACTACTGGCTTAGCTTGTTTTTTCTGCTGGGCAGCTACAAAAAGGGAGGCTCCCGAAATTAGGAGTACAAAGAGGAATATTTTTTTCATGTTATTTCAATTGGGTGACTAAGATACCGCTGAAATTACATAGAAAAAAAAGAATTCGGCCGAATGGAATTTATTTTACATGATACCATTTTTCATCCAGTCCCTCATTGATTTTGATAGAGATATTTTCTATTTCGCTATCAATGGGGCCAAAACCGAGTGTGTATTTTCCGGGGAATTTAATGCCATTTATCTCCTTATACTCTTTCACATATAGGGTGGCTTTATCATCTTTTTTCATTCCCCTTCCAAAAGCTTTCATCATGCTTCCAAAGCCAGACATATTAGCTGCCATATCACCGGTTGCTTCCATTTGTTTAACCAAATTGGTTTGGCTATCAATATAGTAGGTTACTACTTGACCAGTTTTGAGGGTTAATTTGATTTTATTACAAACCACTTTGCTTATTTTCTCGGTTCCAACGAATTCAGCTTTATGGCCTTTAGCGGCATAATTAACCAAATCACCAAAAGCACCGGCACAATCCAATTCATATTGCTGGGCGGCAACTTCCGCATCTGGAATGCGGGATGTTACAGCTTCTGTACCCTGCATATCTCCAAAGCCACGCATGGCTGGAATAAAAACATATCCTACTGTATCAGTGATCATGGTAAAGCTGTCTCCCATACCCATGATTCCTCCGATTTGTCTGCGGAATAATTTTCCTTTTTCTCTTACCAGGGTTAGAGGTAAATCAATGGTACGGCCCATCATTGCCATAGCCAGATTGCTGTTCACCTCCAGATAACGGATACCCTCTAATTTTTCTCTGCCACCTGCAGCGGCTTCATATTTGGCAATTATTTCATCAGCAGTTTGAGCATGGGCAAAAAGAACAGGAAAGGAAAGTAGCAGGGCAAATAGGCCGGAAAGAAGTTTCATGGAATAAGTGTTAGTAGTTAACGGAAATTACTTTAATATGTTTTATTGTAACAAGCAATGGAGGTAAATGTTCATGCTATCGAACTAAATACAGGAAAAATCAGTTTATGACGATTAAGGGCAACCTGGTAGCGATTTTAGCATCGCGCATCGACTATTCGGAAATAACCGTTGAAAACGGAATCATTCAAACGATTACACTTTTACAGGAAGGTCCGCTTGCGGGTGCACCGTATATTTTACCCGGGTTTATAGACAGTCATGTGCATATAGAAAGCAGCATGTTGGTTCCTGCCGAATTTGCCCGGCTGGCAGTTGTGCATGGTACTGTTGCTACCATTAGTGATCCGCATGAAATTGCCAATGTTTGCGGGGTGGCTGGGGTAGATTTTATGATAGAAAACGGAAAACAAGTTCCCTTTAAATTTCATTTTGGAGCCCCCAGTTGTGTGCCTGCCACCATTTTTGAAACAGCTGGCGCAGCCATTAATAGTGAGGATGTGGATGAATTATTAACTCGGAAGGATATCTATTATCTGAGCGAAATGATGAATTATCCGGGCGTTTTGCACGGGGATAGTGAAGTGATGAAAAAAATAGCAGCTGCCCGTAAATGGGGGAAACCGGTAGATGGTCATGCCCCCGGATTAAGAGGAGAAATGGCCCAACAATATATAGCAGCCGGCATCAGTACCGATCATGAATGTTTTACAGCAGCGGAGGCATTGGATAAACTGCAGTATGGCATGAAAATTCTAATCAGGGAAGGAAGTGCGGCGA
Organism: Bacteroidota bacterium; assembly: GCA_026391195.1. Taxonomy (GTDB): domain Bacteria; phylum Bacteroidota; class Bacteroidia; order Chitinophagales; family Chitinophagaceae; genus Sediminibacterium. The sequence continues at coordinate 11,119 of JAPLEI010000074.1, forward strand.
AAAATTTTGATGCACTGATTGAATTGCTGCACGATTATCCGGAACATATCCTGTTTTGTAGTGATGATAAACATCCGGATAGTTTGGTAGAGAGTCATATAAATGCCCTCTGCGCCCGAGCCATTCAAAAGGGTCTCCCCTTGTTTGCTGTATTGCGGGCGGCTTGCATAAATCCTGTTTTACATTATTCGATGGAGGTGGGTTTGTTAAGGGAGGGCGATTCGGCTGATTGCATCCTGGTAAGCAACTTAGAGAATTTTGAAGTAGCAGCAACTTATATCAACGGTTGTTTGGTAGCCGAAAACGGGGTGTCACTGATTGAAACGAATGGCCAGGTTACCCCACTAAATGCATTTGCCGCAAATCCAGTTTCGGTATCAGACCTGCCCATCCCCTTCTCTAGCTATCCATCGGATGAGGAGGGCAGAATTCCGGTAATTCAGGCCCTCGACGGCCAATTGATAACGCACCGAATGTATTGTAAGGGAAATAGACAAGCCAATGAGTGGATAAGCAATCCGGGTGAAGATTTGCTAAAAATTGTGGTGGTTAACCGGTATCATCCGGCTCCGATTGCTAAAGCTTTTGTGCAGGGTTTTGGGTTTAAAAAAGGAGCCATTGCATCATCGGTTGCACACGACAGTCATAATATTGTTGCCGTAGGGGTTGATGATGAAAGTATTGCTGCCGCCATCAATTTGGTTATCCAAAGTAGGGGTGGCGTTAGCTGTGTAAAGGATGGGGATCACTTGAACGGAATGATTATATCCTTACCCGTTGGCGGATTGATGAGTGCCGAGAATGGATATCGGGTTGCTGAACGCTATACGGCTATTGACCAAATGGCAAAGAATTTAGGAAGCCAGTTATCTGCACCGTTTATGACGCTAAGTTTTATGGCTTTACTGGTAATTCCGCATATAAAATTGAGCGATCGGGGGTTATTTAATGGGGATAATTTTACGTTTGTAACAGCGGCCTCTTAAGGAAAAATGATGCGCTCAGTCTAGAATATTTATTTTCGGAAACAAGCTATTGCCAGTAGCTTTGACTTTACAAAACTCATCGATTATGATAGTTAATCTCAGTAGCCATCATACACTGCTCAGCAATTGGATAGCCGAATTAAGGGATGTACAGATACAGGGAGACAGAATGCGGTTTCGTACCAATCTAGAGAGAATTGGCCAGGTGGCTGCGTATGAAATCAGCAAAGTACTACCCTGGAAAATACAGGAAACCCAAACGCCACTGGGTATTCACGAAAGTAAGGTTTTAGAATCACAGCCGGTATTGGCCACTATTTTACGAGCCGGCTTACCGATGCATCAAGGAATGTTGCAGTATTTTGATAAAGCCGATAATGCCTTTATTTCTGCTTATCGCAAACATCATCCTGATGGAAGTTTTGAAATAAGTATGCAGTATATGAGTTGTCCTTCTCTCGAAAACAGGATTGTTATTATCAGCGACCCCATGCTGGCAACGGGTGCATCTATTATTAAAACGATTGAATTTATCCGAAAGGAAGGTCAACCTAAAGCAATTCATGTTGTGTGTGCCATTGCTTGCACCGAAGGGATTGAGATGATTCAGCGGGATTGTGGTGACCAGATCAGCATTTGGTGTGGAGATATTGATGATGAGCTAACCGCCAAAGGATATATTGTACCCGGTTTGGGGGATGCAGGTGATTTGGCTTTTGGAACGAAAACCCAGCAGTAAATAAGGGCCGGAAAGATGGAAATAGCTTATTTATAACGCTTTTAACTGCAGTAAATGCTTGTTTTTATATAGATTTGCCTATATTCCCTATGAAATGCTCAGAATCCTGATTGTTATATTATGCTGTTGCCTCTTCGGCAGTGCACAGGCACAGGATCCGCATTTCTCCCAATTTTTTGCTTCCCCCCTTACTTTGAACCCCGCATTAACCGGAAAATTTTCGGGCACTTACCGTATTACAGGCAATTACAGAAATCAATGGCCTACCATTAATAATGCCTATGTAACCACTGCATTTTCTGCCGATTTTCATATCCTACAAAATAAAATTCCCAACAACGATACCTGGGGATTTGGAATGTCGGGTTATAATGACAAAAGTGCAAACGGAGCTGTTTCTTTCAACTTTGCTTCCCTTTCCACGGCTTACCATAAAGGACTGGATGAAGATGGCTATCATCAGATTGGAGCTGGCTTTCAGGTTTCGTATGCCAATATGCTGATTAATACCTCCATGCTAAATTTTGAAGATCAGTTGACTGCCAATGGATTTACAGGCCTTACCTCTGAAACATTTAATGGAGCTACCCTTGCTTCTAAATATGTAGACGTAAATGCCGGATTCATGTATAACGGCAGTACCAGCGATAAAAATAATTTTTACTTGGGGGTAAGCATGTATCACATTAACCGGCCGAAACAAAATTTTACTGGTGGCCAGTATATACTTAGCCCTCGAACAACGGTACACGGGGGTGGTTACTTTCCGGTATCTCCACATGCCACTTTGCACATGAGTGCCTTACTTATGACGCAGGGTGGTGCTTCGGAAACCATGTTGGGAGGTGCCATTCAGTTGATTGCCAATCCGGAAGTAGAAAAGCCGGTTAGCATTTATGCGGGAAGCTGGCTCCGTTTAAATGATGCTTACATTCCCTATCTTGGTTTAGAGTTCAACGATTTGCGTATTGGAGTTAGTTACGACCTCAATACTTCTGCACTAAAAACCGCTTCGCTTAACAGAGGGGGCATAGAAATTTCCCTGATTTACGTAAGAAGGCCTTCTACAGATCGACCCATTAATTGTCCGAAGTTTTAATAACAATAATATCCCTGCCTCTATCTATTTAAATGTTAGATGGGTACTAAAAAAAGAATCGCGTGCTGAAGGAAATCATTATAGCCATTCAAGCTTATTTCAAAGCACATCGGTTTATCCGGGAAAATAAGTTGTGGAAGTGGATTCTGATTCCCGGAATTCTATATACTATTCTTTTCATCGTCAGCCTCTCCTATTTCAGTAGCACTTCCAGTGAATTTATTGAGTGGTTTATATTAAAAACTGGATTGAAATCATGGAATGAAAAACTCAACGACGGATCGGTCAGTTTCCTGCTTGCTTTTGGAACGATGTTAGTTTGGCTGATTTCACTGATGCTCTATTTTTCTTTGTTTAAATACTTGTTCCTCATTATTGGGTCTCCGATATTTTCTTACTTGAGCGAAAAAACGGCTGCCATTATGGAAGGCCGAAATCAACCAATTGATAGTCGGCAAATGCTAACCGACATCAAGCGAGGTATACAGCTATCCCTTCGCAATAGCTTTTGGCAAACTATTTATATTTTATCCATATTGTTACTTAGCTTAATTCCGGTAGTGGGATGGCTTACTGCCTTTTTGGTGCTTATTATAGAATGTTATTACTACGGGTTTTCGATGGTTGATTATTCACTCGAAAGAAAAAAGATGAGCGCTTCACAAAGTAGATTTTTTATCAGTTCCCACAAAGGCTTGGCCATCGGTAATGGAATGGTATTTTATATGTTCCATATTATTCCAATAGTTGGATGGGTGCTGGCCCCCTCTTATGCAGTGGTAGCAGCTACCCTAAGCCTTTACTCTTTCCAAGATTCCGCAGCAGTTTAAAGCAATGTACCCAATGCATACCCAAAATACTCCCGGTCAGCTTTACCTGATTCCCACTTTTTTAGATGAATCTGCGCTGCATACGATTCCCCCATATATTACGGAAACCATAAAAAAATGTAGTGTTTTTGTGGTTGAAAATGCAAGAACTGCCCGCCGCTTTGCTAAAAAATTATGGAGGGAGATGGTAATTGACGAATATGAGTGGCTGGTGATTGATGATTCGGATGCTGCAGTGCAAAAAAAAATGTTGGCTGCCCTGCATGCAGGAAAACAGGTAGCCATCATTAGTGAAGCAGGGTGCCCAGGGGTTGCAGATCCAGGTCAATCGTTGGTGTTAATTGCTCAACAGCAGGGATACCGGGTGGTTCCGTTGGTAGGGCCGAACTCGATTTTGCTGGCACTGATGGCGTCGGGCATGAACGGCCAACATTTTACCTTTCACGGATACTTGCCCATTGATTCGGTTGCGAGAAAGAAAAAAATAAAGGAATTAGAAACCATTTCACTTGAAGAGCACAGTACGCAACTATTTATAGAAACCCCCTACCGAAACCAAGCCATGCTTGCAGAATTAATAAATACCTGCCGAGATCAAACACTTTTATGCGTTGCCGCTGATATTACCGGTGATGCGGAAAGTATCCTTACCCAACCGATAGGCGCCTGGAAAAAAGGAACGTATCAATACCACAAGCGGCCAGCGATCTTCCTTTTGTTGGCTAAATAGGTGCGCTAGTTTTTGGGGCGAATAGAATTTTCCTGCCATGAGGGATCTCGAACTTCGTAAATGCTATCTACAATATTTTGCTGCATGCCCCTCCAGGGCAAACTTCCCAAATATTGCTTGTAATGCAGGTTTAATTCTCTTCCAGATAATTTCATAAGTTGATCGGCCAAGCGGGGGTCGGTAACACTGAAGGAAAATTCGTTGCTCTGGATATTAGCCTTGAATCCGCTCTGAATTAATTTGCCTTCATAGGTTTTAAAAACCAGTCCTTTCTTTTGGAAAACATTTAGCATACCAGCCTGTGTTCCGTCGGCAACTGGGTAAAAAAATCTCCAGTAAATAAAGGGAACGAGCACCAGCAAAATAAATACCAGCAAATACCTTAAAAACTTTTTTACTACTATCATATTATAATCCGTATTTATCAACTAAATAAATAAGCGCCGCCATATTGATGGCGCCCAGTAATAATTCGCGCTTGTTCACATTCTCAAAAACATCGGTTCTGGCATGGTGATAATCGAAATATCGCTGCGGATCCGGTTCTAGCTCACAAACAGGAGTTGCAAAAAGTCGGTTTAATGGACCGATATCTGCACCTCCTCCTCCATTGCTAATTTCTGTTACGCCATAGGGAGTTAACCATTTCACCCAGGATTGCATTTTCGTTAATTGGGCAGGATTTAATCCACCCACCGTAAAACTTCTGGGCGTAAAGCCACCCGCATCGCTTTCTAGGGCAAAAATGTGTTTCTCTTTTTTAGCCTCTGCTTCGAGTGCGTATTTAGTACCTCCGCGTAATCCATTTTCTTCATTGGCAAATAATACAAAGCGGATAGAGTGTTTGGGTTTATATCCCATGGCTTTCAATACGCGCATAACTTCTATAGTTTGCACAACGCCAGCTCCATCGTCATGAGCTCCTTCATTCACATCCCAACTGTCGAGATGACCACCTACGGTAATAAATTCTCCAGGAAAATCGGTTCCCGTTAGTTCGCCTACCACATTATGGCCAATGGTATCGGGCAAAAACTTTCCGTTGGTAGTCATGGATACCACTAAGGAAGATTTTCGGCTCAGATTCCAGATTTCATCTGCATCGCGAGGACCAAGTGCAACGGCAGGAATGCGGGGGAAAGAGTCGTTATATGCCATGGCACCGGTATGAGGATCATTTGCAACCGACTCGGTAAGTGACCGGATCATAACTCCCACGGCACCATATTTAGCAGCCTGACTTGGGCCATTACGACGGTATATGCCAACCTGGCCATAAGATATAAAGGGCTTTACATTGGTTGGATCGAATCCTTTGTTGAAGTATACTATTTTTCCAACGGCACTATCTTTACGTTTCTCCAATTCGGCAAAATCGGCTACAGCTAATAGGGGAGCCTGTACGGTACCCTTACCAATTGAATTACCTAATGCCAGTACATCTAATTTTTTGGGGAATGGCTTTTTATCCATTTCCACGATAGTTGCTAAATCAGCACCGCCCCTAACCCAGTGGGGAACCATACATTGTTGTAAAAACACCTTATCCGGAGCTACCATTTCCATAGTAAATTTTCCCCAGCTAACTGCGCGGGCAAACTGCGGAGAACCCGCCAATCGGCCTCCCACCTGTTTGGTGAGTTGTCGGAGCAGGTCGTGTGCTTTACCGTTTCGGAGTATATCATCCGACATTTTTTTTATAAAAACAGAGTCTGCATCTGCCTGAGCAAAAGATAAAACAGGCAGTAAGAATAGGATAATGGCTGCTTTTTTCATAGGATAAAGTTAAACAATTGGAGATTCAAATCGTTAAATAAAATAACACTTACTGTAATGCGTTTTTTATTGTTACTTTAAGTTTGCTTCACAAAAGTATTTAATCTACGCTGATTATGAAAATAGGAATTGTTTGTTATCCCACTTTTGGTGGAAGCGGTGTTTTAGCCACCGAATTGGGGAAAGCGCTGGCCAATGAAGGACACAAAGTACACTTTATCACCTATCAGCAGCCGGTGAGGCTGAATGCGTTTAATGCCAATATTTTCTATCACGAAGTTCGAGTTCCTACTTATCCACTTTTCGACTATCCCCCCTATGAACTGGCACTGGCAAGCACCATGGTGGATGTAATTATCAACCACGATTTAGATCTTTTACATGTGCATTATGCCATTCCCCATGCCTCAGCTGCCTATATGGCTAAACAGATTGTGAAGCAAAAAAATGGCAGAAATGTGCCAGTAATAACCACTTTACATGGTACCGACATTACCTTGGTAGGAAAAGATAAAACCTATGAGCCGGTAGTAACTTTTTCGATTAATGAAAGTGATGCCATCACTGCGGTTTCACAAAATTTGCGGGAAGAGACCTATCGTTTTTTCGACATCCGAAAGGAGATAGAAGTGATTTATAATTTTGTAGATGTAAAGCGGTTTGATAAAAAACCATTGGATGCTTTTAGACAAGTGATTGCTCCGGATAATGAAAAAATTCTGATTCATGCCTCCAACTTCCGAAAAGTAAAACGGATAGACGATGTGATAAAGGTTTTTGCCAAAGTGCAGGCTACTATCCCTTCTAAATTGCTGATGGTGGGGGATGGACCCGAAAGGCATGCAGCAGAAGAGTTGTGCCGACAACTAGGCGTGGATGAGCAGGTACGGTTTTTAGGAAAGCAAGAACAGATGGAAGACATTCTGGCGGTAAGTGATGTTTTTCTGTTGCCATCGGAATATGAAAGTTTTGGATTAGCCGCTCTGGAAGCAATGGCAGCAAGGGTAGTAGTAATCAGCTCCAATGCCGGCGGGTTGGCAGAAATAAATATAGCTGGCGAAACCGGCTTTCTGGCAGAGGTAGGAGATACGGAAGCCATGAGTAACTATGCAATTCAGCTGCTAAGCAATCCCGATTATTTAGCCGGCATGAAAGAAAAAGCCTTTCAGCAGGCTTGCACTTTCGACATCAGTAATATTATTCCTCAATATGAGAAGCTTTACAGCCGGTTTTGCCGAATGGAGCCCTGTAAATAGTTACTGATTCTCCCCTATTACCTGCTCGATACTTTTTATTATCACCTCGCAAGATTCTTGAAGTGCTGCTTCACTGATACATAATGGCGGTGCTATGCGTAACCGGTCTGCCGCAAAAATAAACCAGTCTGTAATCAGTCCATTAGCAACACAACGATGGATGATTTGCTGATTTAATTGTGCGGATGCAAACTGTAACGACATCCAGCATCCCGCAGATTGTACCGAAAGGATGGTGGGATGTTGCAGTGTTTTAAGTAGGAAAGCTTCCTTCTCTTTTACCTGTTCTATCCAATTACTTTCCCTTAAAACCTGAAAGGCAGCCCTGCCGGCAGCACAGGAAACCGGATGACCGCCAAAAGTGGTAATATGGCCTAATACAGGTTGATAGCTTAGGGTTTGCATCATGCGGTGAGAGGAGATAAATGCGCCAAGTGGCATTCCACCCCCTAATGCTTTGCCGAGTAACAGGATATCTGGAACAATACCCATTTGTTCAAAAGCCCATAAGGTACCGGTTCTGCCAAAACCTGCCTGAATTTCGTCTAATATCAATAAAACACAATGCTCGTCACATTTTTTTCTGATTTTCTGAAGCCAGGCCGGGCTGGGGGCTGTAATGCCACTTTCTGCCTGTACAGTTTCCAATATTACACAAGCAGTTGAACTGTCAATAGCAGCCAATACCTCCTCTGAACCATATGGATAATGGAACACATCGGGAAGTAAGGGTCGATACGCTCTTCGCCAATATTCGTCGCCTATTACACTCAACGCTCCCTGTGTACTTCCATGATACGCTTTATCAAAAGCTACTATTTTGGTTCTTCCAGTTACTCTTTTTGCCAGCTTCATGGCTCCTTCGGTAGCTTCGGCGCCACTGTTGGTAAAGTAAACGCAGTTAAGCGAATCGGGTAAGGTGGCGGTTAGTTCCTTGGCATATTGCACAGAGGGGGTTTGAATCAATTCTCCATATACCATCAGATGCATATACTCCGCCGACTGCTGCTGAACTGCCTGAATAACGGATGGGTGACTATGTCCGATATTGGCCACACTAAATCCCGAGATTAAATCGGTATATCTTTTGCCATCCGCATCCCACATATAAATACCCGATGCCTTCACCATTTCAATATTCATAGGAGCAGGTGAGGTTGGTGCCAGATGCTGTTGAAAAAGTTGACGAAGATTCATAAAGATTATAAGAAGTATACCCCCGGTATTGCTAGAAGTTATTTAATTAGCCATTCTGCAAAATTAGCCGAATAGATTTATCTTCACAGAGAAAATAACCGCTGTTATGGCTACCATTTTATCATTACCCGGCAAAAAACCTATTTGGGGTAACAATTGTTTCTTTGCGCCCAATGCAACTATTGTGGGTGAGGTTACCATGGGGGATGATTGCAGTATTTGGTTTAATGCGGTAATTCGGGGGGATGTTCATTTTATTAAAATGGGAAATCGGGTAAATGTGCAAGACGGGGCAATCATCCATTGTACCTATCAAAAACATCCTACACAAATTGGCAATCATGTATCTATAGGGCATCAGGCAATGATACATGGTTGTACCATTCATGATGATGTATTGATTGGGATGGGGGCGATTGTAATGGACGAATGTGTGATACACAGCAATTCGATTATCGCTGCCGGAGCGGTAGTATTGGAAGGAACCATTGTGGAAGCAGGTACTATTTATGCGGGGGTTCCTGCCAAAAAGGTGAAAGACATCTCTCCAGAACATATTAGTGGCGAAATCAACCGAATAGCGAATAATTATGTAACCTATGCAGGCTGGTATCAGGCGGCAATTGATGAATCGGGAACTCAACCCTAGTATATGAAAAATGTATTGCGCTCTACAACCCTATTAATTATCGTTAGTTGTATCCTATCTGCCTGCGGTATTTTGGGTAAAAGAAAAAGCGGCTGCCCGGTTGGAAGAAATGTGGGTGCAGAAAGAATATTGGCAGGAGATAAGCAAGCCATCAAAGCCGCTTCAAAAAAAAGTAAGTTGAAATAATAATGATGGGCGGATGCCTAGTACTGCTTATCTGGAATGGTATCTAAAATAGCGCGATAACTAAGATACCGCTCTTCCGAAACCGTTCCGAAGGCCAATCCGGCTTTAACTCCACAATCTGCTTCATTGATGTGCATACAATTATTGAAACGACAATGATGGAATTGTTGTAACATTTCAGGAAAGTAATGAGAAAGTTCCTGCCGGGAAATATCTACCAATCCAAACTCCCGCAAACCGGGGGTATCAATAATACTTCCGCCGCCAGGCAAATCAAACATTTCGGCAAAGGTTGTTGTATGCAAACCTTTTCCACTCCACTGGCTCACTTCGGAGGTGGGTAATTGAAAATCTGGAAATAACGAATTGATAAAAGATGATTTGCCAACACCGCTGTGTCCACTCAGGAGGGTAGTTTTATGCTGAATCCTTTCCCGTATTGTATCCAGTCCGGTATTGTTCAAAACACTTATCAAAAGCACTTCATATCCAACCGCTTCATAAATTTCCCGATATCGGTTCAATTGATCCATTTCTTTTTTCCGATACAAATCGGATTTGTTAAATACCAGAATAGCCGGAATATGAAAGGAAGCGGAAGAAACCAGGAAGCGGTCGATAAACCCCATGGAGGTTTTAGGCGAAACCAAAGTAGCTAATAAAATACTTTGATCTAGGTTACTGGCAATGATGTGATGTTGGTGTTTATTATGAGGTGAGACTCTTGCCACATAATTAGTTCTATCATAGATTTGGTCAATTACGGCAGATTCTTCCTGAACATCTTCTATTACCAACTCAACTTCATCTCCTACCGCAATAGGATTGGTAGAAGTAATGCCATCGATCTTAAAGATACCCCTGGCGCGGGCCTGATAAAACTTTCCATCCAATCCTTTGGCAACATACCAGCTACCAGTAGACTTATAAATACGGGCTTTCATTAGTACGAAGATAGTACAGGGGCTGCGGAAAGTAAGTAAAATATACGGGTAACCTGGGGTGAAAATTTGCGAAACATTAACCATTTTATTTACCAAAATGGGTATCTAGCCAAGGGAAGGCCGTTAAAATCAATATCTTCGCAACGTATGGAAAAATTCGCGCATGATACAGTAATGCCCTACCAGTCTAGCCCCCTTGAAAAGAAGGAGCAGGTAGCCGGTATGTTCAATGATATAGCCCACCGATACGACCTTCTCAACAAGCTGCTGAGTGGAGGCATTGATGTTTATTGGAGAAAGAAAACACTCGAGGAGTTAAAGCAACTGCATCCCCAAAAAATACTCGATGTAGCTACCGGTACAGCAGAGGTGGCGATTATGGCCAATAAAATGCTGGCACCCAAGCAGATAATAGGGGTAGACATTTCGGAAGGAATGCTGGCACTCGGCTTTTGGTGTTAGAAATTTTCAAAGACTGCTGCAAGGTTTACAAGAGATGCACCGGGTGTTGAAGCCGGGGGGAAAATTGGTTGTGTTAGAGTTTTCTAAGCCTTCTGGATGGGGCATCAAGCAATCTTATCAACTGTATATGCGATATGCCACCCCTGCGGTAGGCAAATGGTTTTCGAAAAACCGGAATGCTTATGAGTACTTGAATGAAAGTGTGCAGGCATTTCCGGAAGGAGAAAAATTTTTACGAATCATGCAGGAAGCAGGATTTAGTAACCCTCATCTGAAAAAACTTAGTTTCGGAATATGTACTATTTACTGCGGAAGCAAGTAATCATTCCGGTTTTTCTACTCCTCACAATGGGCTCATCCGTTCAGGCCCAATTTATGAAGGAGATTTATCGTCCTTATCACGACGATCTGGTTTACTATTTTGGATTATCCCTGGGTTATAACAATACCTATTTACAATTCAATAAATCACCTCTTTTTTTGCAGTCAGACAGTATTGTGATTGCAGAACCCGGCAAAAGTGGGGGGGTAACTATGGGATTGTTGGCTACTGCCCGTTTGAACGATCATTTTCAATTTCGCATCAATCCGCAATTAGTTATTGGCGGCTCCAGGGCCATATCATATACACTAAAAACTCCGGGATTGGGCGAAGCGCTATTTCAAAAACAAACTTTGCCCTCAACCATTGTAAGTTTCCCTTTTCAACTGAAATTCAATTCCGACCGAATTCATAACTTCAGAACTTACATGATGGTGGGGTTGAAGTACGATATTGATTTGTCTAGTAATTCAACTGCCAGAAATTCTGAGGACCTAATCAAACTGAAAAGAACAGACTATGGGTATGAATTGGGATTAGGGTTCAATTTTTATTTGCCCTTTGTAACCATTTCTCCAGAAATTAAAATCAGCAATGGACTTGCCAATTTGCATCAAACAGATCCGGGACTAAAATATTCGAATGTTTTGGAGAAAATATTTTCGCGGATGATTGTATTTTCTATTCATTTTGAGGACTGATGCCATAATGATAGCTGAATTATCCTTTTCACTTAGTATGTTTACCTATAAAATGTTTATCCAATGAATAGCTATTTGATAAAAAATGCCCTGATTGTAAATGAAGGGAAAAAAATAGCAGGTGACCTACTGATTCGGAATGGACGGATAGAAAAAATTGGGGGCATTATAGAAAGAAAAGAAGCCATTACAGAGATAGCTGCAGAAAATCAGTGGTTGTTACCGGGCGTAATTGACGACCAGGTTCATTTTAGAGAGCCGGGATTAACCCACAAAGCGACTATCTATTCGGAAGCGAAGGCAGCCATAGCAGGAGGCGTTACCAGTTTTATGGAAATGCCAAATACGGTACCACCGGCATTTACACACGAACTATTAGAGGCAAAGTATGCAATTGGAAAGGAAAGTTCTCTTGCCAATTTCTCTTTTTATATGGGTACTTCGGGCAATAATCTGGAGGAAGTGCTCAAAACCAATGAGAGAAAACAGGATATCTGTGGCGTAAAAATATTTATGGGATCTTCCACCGGAAATTTACTGGTTGATGACCCATTGGTATTGGAAAGAATTTTTCAAGGATCGGAGTTGCTGATTGCTACTCATTGTGAAGAGGAGCGAATGATTAAAGCGAACCTGGCAGCACTTAAAGAAAGAAAAGCAGTATTAGAGCCGTCTGACCATCCTGTTATCCGAGATGCTGCGGCTTGTTTTGAATCTTCCTTCAAAGCCATTCAACTGGCTAAAAAGCACGATGCCCGTCTGCATATTTTACACATCACTTCCGCTAAGGAATTGCAACTGTTCGGCAATATGCTTCCATTGGAAGATAAAAGAATAACGGCTGAAGTTTGTGTACATCACCTGCATTTTACTGCCAACGATTATGCAAGATTGGGCAATCAGATAAAGTGTAATCCTGCTATCAAGTCCACTGAAAATAAAACAGCCTTATGGGAGGCTTTATTAGACGACCGGCTGGATGTGATTGCCACCGATCATGCCCCCCATACCTGGGAAGAAAAATCTGGTAGTTATGAACAGGCACATGCAGGTTTACCCCTGATTCAGCATGGATTGCCCCTGATGCTGGATTATGTTTCCGCTGGAAAAATTAGTATTGAAAAGGTAGTTGAAAAAATGAGTCATGCAGTTGCCACCTGTTTCCAGATTAGGGATCGGGGCTTTATTAGGGAGTGGTATTTTGCTGATGTGATTTTGGTAAATCCCAACGAATCGTTTACTGTTTCCCCTTCAAATATATTGTACAAGTGTGGCTGGAGCCCATTTGAAGGCCAACGTTTTGGGTCGAAGGTTACCCATACTTTTGTAAATGGCAGGTTGGTTTATGGAAAAAATGGGTTCGATGAATCAGTAAAGGGCATGCGGCTGCAATTCAACCGATAATCGGGTTACGTGAAGGAATTATTGGTTGTATCGGCTATATTACAGGCGGAATAAATTACCCTATGCTAGCAGATAAAACTACCCAAACCGACTTATCGATTTTTCATCCCGATATGGAGCAATCGGTTTTCCACCATTTGAATTTTACGCAAACCAATGCAGGTAGAGAGTATTTACGGGAACTTTTGTCTAACCCTCTCAGAACGATACCTGCTATTGAAAATACCCAACAAACCATTCGGAAGCTGGGAGAAGTTATAGATAAATGGCCGACTAGTATTTCTAATGGCACTTTGATGGTATTGGAGAAATTTTATGATACGTCTATTAATAAATTACCCAAAGATTTGGGTGTTATTGGAGGATGGTATTATAGAATTACTTCACCAACCGATTATTCATTAACTAAATATACAATCGAGCATGCCATTGATTTTACAAATGGTATGGTGAATATTCTTCTCTTGATAAAAGATACCGAAAGCAGTTTTTTGAAAACTTGGTATGAGCGAATAAAAAAAATGCTCCAGCGGGAAGAAATTGGTCAACTGCTCAGTGTAAATAAAAAGCAACTGACTTTAGAGGATGTGTTTTATTTTGGAAACTTTATCCGGGATAGATACAAGAATTCGCTGCTCGAAATGATGGATATTTATTTCAGAATGGATGCTTATATGAGCATGGCAATTGCGGGTAAAAAATGGGGATTAAGTTTCCCGGTAATTACCGAAAGCAATGAGCCGCTAATAGAAGCAAGAGGGCTGTTTCATATTTTGCTGCCGGTTCCGGTGCCCTATGATGTACGTATGGATAAAGCGGAAAATTTTATTTTCCTAACGGGTGCAAACATGGCAGGGAAGAGTACTTTTATAAAGGCAGTGGGGATTTCTGCTTATCTAGCGCACATAGGTATGGGGGTGCCTGCTAGTGAAATGAAAATAAGTTTACTGGATGGCATTTTAAGTAATATTCAGATTACCGACAATCTGATTCGTGGAGAAAGCTTTTTTTACAATGAAGTTCAGCGTATAAAAAGCACCATTGAAAAAATAAATACGGGCAAAAAGTGGTTAATTCTGATAGATGAATTATTCAAAGGCACGAATCAGGAAGATGCCGTTCGATGCAGCGCTGCCGTTATGGAAGGGCTGAGAAAGAATGAAAATTGTTTATTTATTATTTCCACCCACTTGTATGAGATAGGTGAATCATTAAAAAGACATTCAACCATTCAGTTTCATTATTTTGAAACTTCCATTTCGGAGGGAGAACTTTGTTTTAGCTACCAATTAAAACCCGGCATTAGTAATGACCGTTTGGGTTATCTTATTTTACAAAAAGAGGGGGTGCTGGATTTGCTGAATAAGTTGTAGATTTATTACACTTATTTGATCAATTGATTTAGTATGAAAAATATAGTATTGATTGCTATCCTGGTAGCGATGGCAAGTGCAATAGAAGTGCAGGCGCAAATATTAGCATCTCGTGTATACCCACTTAAGAGCGCTGCTACAAAAAAGACGCAATTGTTTTCTGGTTCAGGGGCAATATTGAGTTCCCAAACTGCTACTTATCATACATTATCTGGGGGAAAGCAGACTGCTGTAATTTCTGGTAAGCAGGAGGAAGTGTTGATCATTATCAAAAATGGCAAGGCGAATGTTCAGCTGTTAGAAGAACAAAAAGTGCTGGAACAAGGATCGGTGGTTTTCTTATTGCCGGGAGACAGGGCATTGATCAGCAATTCAACAATGGAAGCAGTTACTTACTATACCCTTACCGCCAGTTCAAAAACTAATTTTTCAGAAGACAGAGGCAGACAGGGAGGAAATTCTTTTATACTAGATTGGAAGGATATGGTTTTTAAACCACATAGCAAGGGGGGTGTTCGGCAGTTGTTCAACAGACCTACGGCTATGCTAAATAAATTTGATATTCATATCACCACGTTAGATGTGGGCATGAAAAGTCACGATCCCCATACTCATACAAATGAGGAGATTATTTTACTATTGTCTGGCAATGCCGAAATGCAAATTGATCAGTCGTATCAAAAAGCTTCCGGTGGTGATGCCGTTTGGCTAGGATCGATGGTACTGCATAATCTAACCAATATAGGAAATATTCCTTGCCTCTATTATGCCATTCAATGGAATTAGATAGGCAAAACTGGGTGTTTTCTTCGCTACTTCAGGTATAAATACGGATTTTACTCTGCCGGTATCCAGCAACTTTGTGATTGTATTGCATTTAACAGGTACTCTCTTTGAGTAATTAACTTTTTTTCATGCTGGTAAAAACTTTCGGCAGTGCCGTATTTGGTGTAGAAGCCATTCCGATTGCCATTGAGGTGAACGTTAGTATGGGTCAGGGCTACCATATTGTTGGCTTGCCGGATAATGCGGTAAGAGAAAGTTTACAAAGAACTGAAAGTGCTATTAAAACGAATGATTTTCATATGCCGCGCACGAAAATCATTGTTAACCTGGCACCGGCAGATATCCGGAAAAGTGGATCCGCCTTCGACTTACCCATTACGCTGGCAGTATTGGGTGCCAGTGAACAGTTAGAAAATGCGGAGCGGTTGGCAGACTATGTGTTAATGGGAGAGCTTAGTTTAGACGGAGCGGTTCAGCCGATTAAGGGGGCACTGCCTATTGCATTACAAACACAGAAAGAGGGATTTAAAGGATTGCTTGTACCCTTAAGTAATGCAAAAGAGGCCGCCATGGTTGAGGGGCTCGCAGTTTATGGAGTAAAACATTTAAGAGAAGTGGTGGACTTTATTGCTGATGAAAAAAGTCTTTCCCCAGTTACTGTGGATATGAGTGAGGCTTTTACTCTGAAACCCGCGGACTATGATA
>JAPLEI010000119.1 GCA_026391195.1 Bacteroidota bacterium
ACCGAATGCTAATGAGGGACTGCGCGCCTTCACGAAGGGCAATCTCATTCCAAACCGTGCAGTCTCTCACTTCGTTCGGTGACTACACGGTGAGCTTCTTATGATAGTTCCCAGTTCGCCTGGGCGCACTACTCGGGGAGCAAAAACCAGAGTGTGTGTGAGTTTGAGTGTGGGGATGAGGGTATTTTGTTCCCGGCGTAGTGCTCTTTCGGCTTACTGTTAGTTCCAAGCGTAGTGCGCCTTCAGGAAGGAAATTCTCATTCCAAACCGTGCAGTCTCTCACTACGTTCGGTGACTACACGGGGAGCTTCTTATGATAGTTCCTATCATAGTGTGCATAAACCGTTAAACCCCTGTTGGGTTTTTGGGCTTTTCGCTGTATATTTGCACCCTCTAAAATAATGCCTGTGGCCACTAAATTTTCACGCGAAACGTATCTGTACTGGTACGAAATCATGCAACTCATCCGTCAGTTTGAGCTGAAGGCGGAAGAAATGTATAAAATGGCGGGGAAAATCCGTGGATTCTTTCATGCCTATATTGGCCAGGAAGCTATTGCTGCGGGCTGTATGACGGCCACTTCTGCCGACGACCCCTTTATCACTGCCTACCGCGATCATGGATTGGGGTTGGCTAAGGGAATGTCGCCCAATGCCTGTATGGCAGAACTCTATGGTAAAGCAACCGGATGTAGTAAGGGCAAGGGAGGCAGTATGCACTTCTTTAGTGTGGAACATCGCTTTTATGGGGGTCATGGTATAGTAGGTGCCCAAATTGGTACCGGTGCCGGACTTGCATTTGCGGAACAATATAAAGGAACGCAAAACGTAGTATTGTGCTTTTTTGGAGATGGGGCTGCCCGCCAGGGTATCTTACACGAAACCTTCAATCTGGCCATGCTTTGGAAGTTACCTGTAATTTTTATCTGCGAAAACAACCAGTATGCCATGGGTACTTCGGTAGAGCGTACTTCAAACGTAGTTGATATTTACAAACTGGCAGATGGGTATGATATGCCGGCTGATAAAGTAGATGGCATGACGCCCGAAAATGTGCATGAGCATGTTTCCCGTGCCGTAAAAAGAGCCCGTGAGGGAGATGGCCCTACCCTACTGGAATTAAAAACCTACCGGTACAAAGGTCACTCCATTTCAGACCCTCAAAAATACCGTACCAAAGAAGAAGTAGAAGAATACCGCGATCAAGATCCGTTGATTAAAGTGCGGAACAAAATCCTGGAAAGCAATTTTGCTTCTGCTGCCGACTTAGACCAAATTGACCAAAAAATAAACCTGATAGTAGAAGAAAGTGTTCGTTTTGCGGAGGAAAGTCCGTGGCCGGATGACAGCGAATTATTAAAGGATGTGTATGCTGATGCAAATTATCCTTTTATAACCGATTAATTTTTCTGCAGTAACCGCTAATACAAAGCAAATTACCCAACATGAGTACAAAAGTATTTCACGAAGAAGATTCCGTTGAGCGCATTTTACATTTTTTGCAAAAGAACCTGAACAAAATTTTAATAGCCGTTTCTAGTATCGTGCTGTTAATAGTGGGCTGGTATGGATACAACGAATATGTAAAAAAACCAAATGAAGAAAAAGCATCCGATGCGCTTTACAAATCGCAGCAATATTTTACAGTCGACTCTGCTCGTCTTGTATTGAATGGCGACGGACAAAGTAAAGGTGCTTTATATGTGATGAGAACCTTTAGTGGAACCAAAGCAGCTAATCTTGCCAAATACTATGCTGGTATCAGTTACCTGCATTTGGGTGAATTTTCCAATGCGGTAAAATACCTGGAAGATTTTTCAACGGATGCTCCTCAAATTCAATTACTGGCCTATGGTAATCTCGGAGATGCCTATTCTGAACTGAATAAAAAAGACCAAGCAGTAGATAGCTATCTAAAAGCGGCTCACCATTTTGAAAAAGATGAAAGCAATTCTGCCGAATACTTATTTCGTGCAGCCACATTGCAAGAGACAATCGGAAAAACGAAAGAAGCCCTAGAATTATACAAAGAGCTAAAAGAGAAATTTCCAAAAACAGAAAAAGGATACCAGGCCGATAAATACATCAATCGCCTGAGCATAGAAAAAGATTAGAAAGTTGCCCATGGCTACACAAGGAAATACCGAATTACATAAAGGCATCCCCACACCCGAGGATGCCTTTATTGTATTAGTGAAAACTGAATGGAATGCCGATATCGTAGATAAACTAGAAAAAGGTGCCCGTAAAATTTTGCGGCAAGCAGGCTGCACCATCCGAACCCTCACCGTTCCCGGTGCCGTAGAAATTACCTTCGCGATAAAAAACCATTATACTCATTGCAAACGGGTACCCGATGCCTATATTGCATTAGGTACAGTTATCAAAGGCGATACCCCTCATTTTGAATATGTATGCCAATCGGTAACAGATGGCATCACTCAACTCAACCTGTCGATGGATGTACCTGTTATATTTGGGGTACTCACTTTATTGAATGAGGATCAGGCTAAGGAAAGAACCACCGGCAAACAGGGCAATAAAGGCGAAGAAAGTGCCATTACCGCACTCAAAATGGTTGTATTAAATCGCAGTCTTAAAAAATAGTCGCCCACATGAAAGTGCATATTTTTATTCCCTGCTTTGTAGACCAGTTGTATCCTAGCGTAGGAATGAATATGGTAAAAGTATTGGAAAAAGCTGGCTGTGAAGTGGTGTACAATCCAGCACAAACCTGTTGTGGGCAACCTGCTTTTAATGCAGGATTTTGGGGTGAGGCGAAAGAAGTATGTACTAAGTTTATTACCGATTTCGAGGGGGCACAATACATCGTTACCCCCAGCGCCAGTTGTGCGGGCTTTGTAAAAAACTATTTCAATCGCTTATTCGAAAACTCTGCCTATCAGCAACCGGCGAAAAAAACATCCGAAAAAATTCATGAGTTTTCCTCCTTTTTAGTAAACGTATTGCAAGTTGAAAATCTCGGGGCAGTTTTGGTGGGGAAAGCTACCTATCACGACAGTTGTGCTGCCTTGCGAGAGTGTGGAATTCGGGAAGAGCCTAGAAAGTTGTTACAACAGGTGCAGGGGCTTGAGTTAATTGAAATGAATGAAACTACTACCTGCTGTGGGTTTGGCGGCACTTTTGCCGTAAAGTTCGAACCCATCAGCATTGCCATGGGCGAGCAAAAAACCCAGCATGCCAAAGATACCGGTGCCGAATACCTGATTAGTACCGACATGAGTTGCCTGATGCATATTGATGGATGCATCCAGCACAATCATGCGGGATTAAAAATTATGCACCTGGCAGATGTACTTGCTGGAGGTTGGGAATAATTGCTGTCGGTTTCTATTGATAAATATTGAAATTCGTAGTATGAACTATTGGCTGATCAAATCAGAACCCTTTAAGTATAGCTGGGAGCAATTTGAAAAAGATGGTTCCACTTTTTGGGATGGCGTTCGCAACTATGGTGCCCGGAATAACCTGCGTGCCATGAAAAAAGGGGATCTCGCTTTCTGGTATCATAGTAATGAAGGCGTTGAAATTGTGGGCATTGCTAAAATCATCAAAGAAGCCTATCAAGATCCTACTACCCCCGAACCAGCCTGGGTAGTGGTAGATGTAAAGCCATTTAAAAAACTAAAGCAATCCGTGCCCTTGGCCACGATCAAGCAAGATCCGCGTTTAGCAAATATGGACTTGGTTCGTCTCGGAAGATTATCGGTACAAACCGTAAAACCCGAAGAGTGGGCCATCATATTAGAGATGGCAAAAACGAAGTTATAAACTGAATACCTCATTGTAATGCTACCCTCCTCACCAAAAAAGAAACTGGTTGTATTAACCGGTGCCGGTATCAGTGCCGAAAGTGGCATCAAAACCTTTCGAGATTCGGATGGATTATGGGAAGAATATGATATCATGGAAGTAGCCCATATAAACGGGTGGAGAAAGCATCCCGAATTGGTACTAGAATTTTACAATAAGCGACGGCATCAGATAAAAGCTGCCCTTCCGAATAAAGCGCATGAGGGATTGGCAGATTTACAAGCCGACTGGGATGTACAAATCATTACCCAAAATATCGACGACCTGCATGAAAGAGCTTGCAGTAAACAAGTAATGCATTTGCATGGCGAAATATTGAAGATGCGCAGTGAAATCAACCCGAAACACATTGAACCAGCTACCCACGATATTATACTAGGGCAGTTAGCCGAAGACGGCGCACAACTTCGGCCACATATTGTTTGGTTTGGAGAAGAAGTGCCCATGATACCCTTTGCCATTCAACTGGTGGAAAAGGCAGACGTGCTGGTAATTATTGGCACTTCGTTGCAGGTTTACCCGGCAGCATCGCTGATTGAATATGCACAACCGAATATTCCGATTATTGTAATAGACAAACATATACCCGCTAATGAATCGTTATCGATATCTGAAGCTATAGAACAGCCTGCTACCATTGGGGTTGAAATGTTAAAAGAAAAATTGAAATATTATCTTTAACATTTTTCAATGATGAATCCTGCTTATGTTGTAAAAAATATTACCGTGCGACTATTTTTTATTCTCTGTGTAGGAACGCTATTTACCAACCCAATTCAGGCGCAGGAATCGGCTGAATTTGCTGCCCTTAAAAAATATTATACCAATCAACCTCCCACCAACCTTTCCGATACCAATTGGCTGATTTCAATGATAGACACTGGGGGAATTAACTACTTATTGCCCATCCGGCAAGCCATTCATCGCGAAAAAAACAAAGCAGTAATAGATACTGCTACGCATTCAGATATGCTGGCAGATGCTATTTGCCGACTTACTGATTATAAAACCACCCTATTTTACGAAAAGCAAAACTTCCAATCGCTATCGGCTCAGGAGAAGCAACCCATACAGCAATTGGCCAACTTGTTCGAAAAAGCAACTCGAGCAGATGCAGCTGCTTATGTATACCAACAGGCTGCCACCCATCGGGTAACTTTGCTGAATGCCTCCTATTTAAAGCCAGCAACCTATGCCTGGATTGCAGGATTACTAGATTCATTGTATCAACTGGGCTACCGACACCTGGCAGTGGAAATACTCGGCAAAACTGTTAAGCCCCTGCAACAGATTTCGCTGCGGGAAGGTATTTTTGTTACGGAGCCGGTTGTAGCTGCCTGCATCCGGAAAGCAATTTCCATGGGGTTTCAGGTAGTTTCTTGTGCACCCGACTATTCCCAAATCATCCCCAACAATGCCCGAAAAATGCAGGCGGTTCGATTAGGAGAATATATTCGCAATCAGCCTACTCAGGAAAAATGTTTAGTAATCACCCAGCCCGGAAATAATGCCCTTGCCTACAGCGATTCATCCGATGTACCAATGGGCGTGTATTTATCAGCATGGTTACAGGAAAAACTGCTTAGCATTGATCAGTGTTTTTTAACGGAGAATAGTCTGAATGAATATGGTGCCTTTTTACATTCGCTGCTGCAATACAAAAATCCAGTTAATAAGCCTACCCTTCCGATCCTAGACGGAAAACCCGTAAGAGCTATGGAGGAGGAACTGTATAGTGCCATGATATGGCATCCCTCCACTGCCTATCAAAATAACCGGCCGGTTTGGATGAGCATGCAGGGATGGAGAAAAGAAATGGAAATTCCGGCTGCCTTTAAGAATAGTTTCTTAATTCAGGCGTATCACCTGGATGAAATAAAAAAATTAAAAACAGGTATGTGCATTCCCGCAGACCAGACTTATCAAGCTGCTGCCAATGGACTTTACTATCTCTACTTGCATAAGGGTACCTATAGGATTGTGTATCGCAACAAAGAATATACGGTAGTTGGCTATAAGGATATAGAAGTAAACAACTAACTACTTGAAAAACAGGTAGGCAATGCAGATGGCGGAGATTACCCCTAATAAATCTGCCAACATTCCGGCCCAAATAGCATAGCGTACTTTTTTAATTCCCACGCTGCCAAAGTAAAGTGCAATGATATAAAAAGTACTATCGGCACTTCCCTGAAAAATAGAAGCCAATTGGCCCAGAAAACTATCTACCCCGTAATTTTTAAATACATCCAGCATCAGTCCTCTGCCACCTCCCCCACTAAAAGGCCGCATAATAGCTACAGGAAGTGAGGGTACAAATTCGCTGTTGATACCTATGTGAAGGAATACCCACGAAATGCCCTGAATAATCGCATCCAGTGCGCCGGAATCTCTAAAAACACGAATCCCCACAATAATTCCAACGAGATAGGGTATAATTTTAATAATCACTTCCCACCCTTGTTTGGCGCCTTCTATAAAAGCATCAAATACATTTACTTTTCGCACCCAGCCCCCGATTATAAAGGTGGATATCACCAAAAATAATATCAGATTACCCAGCACATTGCTAAAAGTCTCTTTAGTAAACAACCCACCTTGCGGGACATCTTTTTGTGAAGGAAGGTGATAGATAAAATAAGCAAACAGTAGGATGCCACCTATAATTGATCCGAGCCAGGCAATCATCACCCAATCAAATTTCAGCCGCTGATAGAGGGCTGTAATAATTATACTGGCAATAGTAGCCACCACCGTGGCAATCATGAGTGGAACAAAAACTGAAGTAGGATTTGTACTGCCGGCACTTGCCCGATAAGCAATAATAGAAAGCGGTATCAGGGTTAGTCCACTGGTATGCAATACCAAAAACATGATTTGCGCATTTGAAGCAGTTTCCTTATTCGGATTCAGGGTTTGCAAACTTTCCATGGCCTTTAATCCAAAGGGGGTTGCGGCATTATCCAAACCCAGCATATTGGCACTAAAATTCATCACCATCTGACCCATAGCCGGATGTTTCTCGGGTACTTCCGGAAAAAGTCGCTTCATAAATGGATTTAAGATACGTGCCAGGAACTGAATGGCACCGGCTTTTTCGCCAATATTCATCAACCCCATAAAAAACACCATTACCCCGGTTAACGGCAAAGCGATATCCATAACCGACGATTTAGAAGCATCAAAAATGCCCTCAACCAGTTTACGGAAAATCTCATAATCTTGAAATACAATCAGTTTAACCAGTGCGATTATCAAACCAATTACAAAAAAGAATATCCATACATAATTCAGTGCCATAAGAACAATTATAGGTTGAAAATAATCAATTCCCCTCACCCATTCAGTTTCAGCAGCAGGTAAAAAGTGAAAATTCCATGTCTGGCTTACCGAATTCGGGCAACCTTGCCGGTAAAGCCGTTATATTTGCAGCCTGAAAATGGGGGCTTCCTCCGAAAAAAGCGCAACATGGCATTACAAGCAGGCATAGTAGGATTACCCAATGTGGGAAAATCAACCCTTTTTAACGCAGTGAGCAATAGTGCAAAGGCACAGGCGAGCAACTATCGTTTTTGTACCATCGAACCGAATGTAGGGCTAGTAGATGTTCCGGATAGCCGGTTACAATCACTGGCAACTCTGGTTCTGCCCGATCGCATTGTACCTACCCAACTAGAGATAGTGGATATAGCCGGCCTGGTTAAGGGAGCCAGCAAAGGCGAAGGATTGGGAAATAAGTTTTTAGGAAATATCCGCGAAGTAGATGCCATTATTCACGTGATTCGGTGTTTTGAGGATGAAAATGTGTTACGCGAAGAAGGAAAAATCAATCCGATTGGGGATAAGGAAATTATTGAAACTGAGCTACAGTTAAAGGATTTAGATAGTGTAGAAAAGAAATGGCATCGGGTAGAAAAAATGGCCCGGGTGGGAACCGATACCAAAGCAAAAGCAGAATTTGAAATTTTGAGTCGCTGCAAAACGCATTTAGAGCAGGGAAAGAATATTCATACCCTTCATTTGAGCAAAGAAGAAAAGGTGGCGGTGGCTGATTTATTTTTATTAACGGATAAACCGGTTTTGTATGTTGCCAATGTAGATGAAGGCAGTATGCACACTGGTAATGACTATTCCCGAGCACTAGAAGCAGCCGCAAAAGCGGAAGGAGCAGAAGTAATTGTGATGTGCAATAATATTGAAGCACAAATTGCGGAGATGGAAACGGAGGAAGATAAGCAGATGTTTATGGAAGAATTTGGCATGAAGGAACCTGCATTGCATCGGTTGATACATGCTGCCTATCATTTACTAAATCTGGATACCTATTTTACCGCGGGTGTGCAGGAAGTAAGGGCATGGACGATTCACAAGGGCTGGAAAGCACCCCAGGCCGCCGCAGTAATTCATACCGATTTCGAAAAAGGATTTATCAAGGCTGAAGTAATCGCCTTTGAAGATTTTGTAAAATATGGCAGTGAGGCTGCCTGCCGCGAAAATGGTAAATTGCGGATAGAAGGAAAGGAGTATGTTGTGAAAGATGGAGATGTAATGCATTTTAGGTTTAATGTGTAAACCCGGTATCATGAAAAAAATAGTAGCAGTTGGATGGATTCTATTATTAGCTGCCTGTGAAAACGGCACCACCCCTTCGACCCCTGAAAATGCTGCCCCACCTGTTTCGCAAGTGCAGCCTATAAATTATTCGGTGCTGAATATCTATCCGCACGATACCACATCCTTTACTGAGGGACTCATATTCTTCAACAATGAATTGTATGAAGGTACGGGCATGAAAGAAGAAAGTAAGTTGCTGAAGGTTGCCCTTACAACAGGAAAAATCCTGCAACAGGTAAAACTTGCACCTCAATATTTTGGGGAAGGCATTTGCATTTTAAATAATAAGATTTATCAACTCACCTATCAAGAACATAAGGTATTTGTGTACGATTTACAGTTTCACAAACTACCCCAAGAGTTTGAATGGCCCTATGAAGGATGGGGAATGACTACCAACGGTACGCAGTTGATTATTAATACAGGGGGTAGTAATTTGTATTTTGTAAATCCGGAAACCTTTAAAATAGAAAAAACGGTAGGGGTTAATGATAACAATGGGTATGTAGAAAATGTAAATGAAATGGAATGGGTGGATGGATTTATTTATGCCAACAAATACCTTACTGATTTTATATTAAAAATAAATCCCACTACCGGACAGGTAGTAGCCCGTGCCGATTTATCGGGTATTATGGGTAAAAACAATATTGCCCCCACTTCCAAAACCGATGTGCTGAATGGGATTGCCTATCATCCCGAAAAGAAAAGTTTTTTTGTTACCGGCAAATACTGGCCGGTGATGTTTGAGATTCGTTTTCAATAAATAGATCCGTGCAGTCTCTCACTGCGTTCGGTGACTACTCGGGTACTTTCTAAGATTGTTCCTAGCGTAGTCGCCGAATGATAATGAGGGACTGCGCGTATTCGCTACTGAGATTCCCATTCCAACCCGTGCAGTCTATCACTACGTTCGGTGACTACTCAGAGAAAGCCGTGCAGTCTCTCTCTACGTTCGGTGACTACACGGGGAACG